>CAZGFK010000021.1:0-17055 GCA_964524815.1 uncultured Oscillospiraceae bacterium | reverse complement strand
GCGCCGCTACACCTCATTCCCTAAAGGGACTAGGACACTTCGTGTCCGTCGCGTCTCGCTCCGCGAGACAGCTTCCCCTCAAGGGGAAGCCATGGGGGCAGGTAACGGACGCTCAAGGGGAAGCCTTGGGGGGCGGGATTAATGCTAAAAACGAAAAATTTACCGAAATGTCACGAGCGGTTATGAAGAAATGTTGAAATCGGCGTAAATTGTGTTATAATACTCTATTATAAAATCAACTTTAGCATGGAGGCTTACGCTTAATGAGCAAGAAACAGTTTAAGGCCGAGTCCAAGCGCCTGTTGGACTTGATGATTAATTCAATTTACACGAACAAGGAAATCTTCCTGCGCGAAATCATTTCTAACGCATCGGACGCGATAGACAAGCTTTGCTACATGGCGCTGACGGATGATAATGTCGGGCTGAACCGCGATGATTTCAAGATAGACATCATTGCGGACAAGGACGCGCGCATCATAACCGTGCGCGACAACGGCATCGGCATGACGGCGGAAGAGGCCGAGGGCAACCTGGGCGTTATAGCAAAAAGCGGGTCGCTGAAATTCAAGGGCGAGATGGACAGCGCCAAGGGCGAGGCAGAGGATTTGTCGATTATCGGCCAATTCGGCGTTGGGTTTTACTCGGCGTTCATGGTGGCGGACGAGGTGACGGTTATCACGCGCAAATACGGCGAGGAGCAAGGCGTGAAGTGGGTCAGCTCCGGCGCGGACGGGTACACCGTGACGGCGTGCGAGAAGGAGACGGTGGGCACGGATGTTATAATGCACATAAAGCCCGACACGGAAGAGGAAATCTACGGGTCGTTCATGGAGGTTTGGAAGCTGAAGGCGCTTGTGAAAAAATACTCCGACTATGTGCGCTGGCCGATAAAGATGGATATAGAGCACCAGGAGCGCTTTGAAACGGGCGAAACGAACGACGACGGCACGCCCAAGTACGAATACAAAATGGTGACGGAGAACGAAACCGTCAACAGCATGATTCCCATTTGGCAACGGAGCAAGAGCGAGGTTACGGACGACGACTGCATTGCGTTCTACAAGGAAAAGAACCGCGAGCGGAAAGACCCGTGCGCTCTCGTGCGGATAAACGCGGAGGGCGCGGTGAGCTACAAGGCGCTGCTGTTCGTGCCGGGTGAGGAGAACGAGAACGCCTTTGTGGGCGACAACAAGGGCGGCATCACGCTTTACTCCAACGGCGTGATGATTATGGAAAAGTGCGACAAGCTTGTGCACGACTATTTTGAATTCGTCAAGGGCGTGGTGGACTCCCCCGACCTGTCGCTGAACATCTCGCGAGAGATTTTGCAGCACGACAGACAGCTGAAAATAATCGGTCAAAACCTCGAAAAGCGCATTAAGGGCGAGCTGGAAAAGCTCATGCGGGACGACAAGCCCAAGTACGAGGAGTTTTACAAAAACTTCGGCGTTCACCTCAAGTGCGGCGTGTGCGATGAGTACGGCAGATACAAGGACTTTTTGCGCGATCTTTTGATATTCTACACGTCCGAGGACAGGCAGATTACGCTGAAAGAATACGTGGAAAATATGCCGGAGAGCCAAAAGGTGATTTACTTCGCCTCGTCAGACTCCGTCAAGCACGCGATGAGCCTGCCGCAGTGCAAGGAAGTGAAAAGCCGCGGGTACGAGCTTATTTATCTCACCAGCCCGCTGGATGAAATGGTGCTGGAATGCCTGCGCGAGGTGGAGGGCAAGACCTTCTGCAACGTGGTGACGGATGATCTCGGCTTCGACACGGAAGAGGACAAGAAAGCCGCCGAGGAGCGCGATGTGGAAAACAAGGACTTCCTTGAGTTCGTGAAAACCGCCGTGGGCAACGATGTGACGCGCGTGAAGCTTTCAAATAAGCTGGCGGATATGCCGTGCGCGCTGACGACCGAGGGCGGAATCACGCTGGAGATGGAAAAATACTTCCGCCGCGGCCCGAGCGAGGAGATGCGCAAGGTGCGCGCAAACCGCGTTTTGGAGCTGAACGCGGAGCATAACGCCGTGCGCGTGTTGAAAGAGGCTTACGAAAACGACACGGAAAAGGCCACGCACTTGGCAAAGGTGCTGGAAACGCTGGCGGAGCTTATGGCGGGCGTTGAGGTGGACGACCCGGCGGACTTCGTGAAGCTCGTGAGCGAGCTGTTTTGAGGCAGAAACACCGCCTCGGTATCGCTGACGGAGGAAAGCTATAATATAAGCAATTTCGGAGAAACTGATTTATGAAAAAGCGGCTTGGCATATACATTCATATCCCGTTCTGCGCGAGCAAGTGCTCCTACTGCGATTTTTATTCGCTGGCACACTGCGAGCACCTGATGCCCGATTATCAGGACGCGCTTATTGAGCATATCAACGAGTCGGCCGAGGCGATTAAGAATTACGAGGTGGATTCGGTCTACTTCGGGGGCGGCACACCCAGCTTTTACGGGGCGGAGCGCATTATAGAGATTTTCAACGCGCTCAAGCTCAACGGCAATGTGCGCACGGACGCGGAAGTGACCGTGGAATGCAACCCCGACAGCATGAGCTTCAGCGAGCTCAAGCAGCTACGGCAAGAGGGCGTGACAAGGCTTTCTATCGGCATTCAGGCCACCGACAACGACCTGTTGAAGCTCATAGGCCGCCGCCACAACTATCAACAGGCCGTGCGCGCGGTACACGATGCGCGCCGCGCCGGGTTTGACAACGTGAGCGTGGATTTGATGTACGGGCTGCCCAGCCAGCGCAAAAGCGACTGGGCGGACACGCTCGCGCACATTTTGGAGCTGCACCCGGAGCATATCTCCTGCTACGCGCTGAAGCTGGAAGAGGGCACGAGAATGTACAACGAGTACAACGGCTCGGCCATTATGCCCGACGAGGACGAGCAGGCGGATATGTACTCTTACGCGGCGGAAATGCTGCAACGGTACGGGTATATGCACTATGAGGTGTCCAACTTCTGCGCGCCGGGCTTCCCGTCCAAGCACAATTTGAAATACTGGAATCTTGACGATTACATGGGCTTCGGCCCGGGGGCGCATTCGTGCATTGGCAACCTGCGCTACAGCTATGTGCGCGATTTAAAGCAGTACATCGCGGGGGTTTTCCGCGGGTCAAGCATAGTGGACGAATACAAGAACGTTGACCCGCTGGAGCGCGCGGTGGAATACGTGATGCTGGCGATGCGCACGGCGCGCGGGATATCCGAGTATGACTACCGTTTGCGCTGTCAGTGCGACTGGCGGCCTATCGAGCGGACGCTGAAAGCCTTTGAGAAAAAGGGCTGGACGGAAATGAACGGCGAGCGCTGGCACTTCACCGTTCCGGGCTTTCTCATTTCAAACCAGCTTATCGGCATTCTCCTCGAAGTGCAGGCCACGGGGCGGCTTGAGGGTACGCCGTGGCTGCTGGAAGAGGACGAAGCGCCCAAGGCGCAGGAGATTGATATGCCCTTGGGCGAGGACGAGCTGTTTGCGCAGCTTTATGAGCAGCACGCGGGCAAATAAATAAGATTACAACGAGGGTGCGCAGTGAGAGAGAACAAGAGAAAAAAGGACGGCGGTAGCGCAAGGCACCACGCCGCTGACGACAGACAAAGAGCAATAGTGGAAACGGCGGATTACGAGCTGGATGATATTTTGGCAGGTATAGAGCTTGACGATGAGCTTGAAAGCGATACCGCCGAGGACGAGGCAGCCGAAGAAGCGGAAGAACGCGAAAGCGAAGCGGAAGCCGAGGACGAAGCGGACGAGGATAATGCACCGCTCCCCTACTCCGAGGATGAAGAAGCCGAGGACGAGGACGAGGACGCACCCGACACTGCCGAGGAGCGCGCCGCGCTTGAAAAGATGCGCGATGGCAAGCGCAAGCTTACAATTGCGCTGACGGTGATAGCGATTATTGTTATCATCATAGGCGGGGCAATCACGGCGGGCGGCTACATGGTTACGACAAGCGCAGTCAACTTCCCCAATCTCTATGTGGACGGGGTGTTTGTAGGCGGGCTTGACAAGGCCGCGGCGCAAAAGGCCATTGAGGACAGCGGCTGGGAAGAGCGCGCGGCAGTGCCGCTGACGGTGACGCTGATGGATAGGTGCGAGTTTAACGTGGAGCAGTACGCCTCGGGCGCGATGATGACGGTTGACGAGGCCGCGGAGAGCGCTTTTGCGTTCGGCCACACGGGCAACTGGTATGCGAACCTATTTGAGTACGCCAAGTGCCTGATGCGCCCGGTGGATATCGCGAAGCTTAGCACCGAGTACGACAGGGAGTACATCCTAGCCCAATGTGACGAGGGAATCGCGCTTTTGAATGAAACGCTCGGCGAGGGCGGATATGAGATAGACAAGGAAAAGTCCGTTTTGCGCATGGAAAAGGGCGCGGGCGAGCTGAAGTTCGACAAGGAGGACATGGCCGCCGCGATTATAAACGCGCTGGGCAATGACAAAACGGAGCTTAGCTACAGCCGCATCACGGGCGAGCCGAAAATGCCGGACTTCAAGGCGATTCACGCCGAGCTTGAGGCCGAGCCTGCGGACGCGTATTTTTCCGACGACAACAAGTTCACGGTTATAGACGAGATTGACGGGTGCGACTTCGACCCTAACAAGGCCGAGAGCATTTGGGCGGACGCAAAGCCCGCCGAGACCGTGGAAATCCCGATTAAGCTGACGTTCCCGGAGGTTACGGGCGAGTATCTGCGCTCGCTTCTGTTCCGCGACAAGCTCGGCTCGATGACGACTTATTTCCCCAACAGCAACGAAAACCGCATAAGCAACATTAAGCTGGCGTGCTCGAAGATTGAGGGGATTGTGCTGTACCCGGGGGATGTGTTTTCTTACAACGACACGCTCGGCCAGCGCACCGAGGAAGCCGGGTTTAAGATGGCGGGGGCATACGCCAACGGCGAGGTGATAGAAGAGCTGGGCGGCGGGATTTGCCAAGTGTCCTCCACGCTCTACAGCGCCACGCTTTACGCGTATCAGGTCAGCACCGTGCAGCGCTTCCCGCATTATTTCCCCGTGGACTACATGGAAAAGGGCTATGACGCAACCGTGAGCTGGCCGAAGCCGGATTATCAGTTTGAAAACGACCGCGAGTACCCCATTAAAATCGTGACGCACTGCGACGAGGTTGAACGCAGTCTCACTGTTGAAATCTGGGGCACAAACCTTGACGGGACGTATATAGAGCTGACAAAGGACACGTATTCCTACAACAACGCCAAGTACCCTTGGATTATGGAGGGCTACGGCGTGCAGATGCACAGAAATGTGTTTGACGCGAACGGCATTCAGATTGACCGCGTGAGCGAGGTTTACGACGTGTACCACACGCACGAGGCCACGGAGCAGATTAAAATGCTTGACGCGCAGGCCGCCGCCGAGGCCGCCGCAAACGGCGGCGCTCCGGCATAAAGAGAACAGGAAATTCTATAGCCTTGTGCTATATTGAATAAAGGGAGACAAAGAGCAATGGAAAACAAAACCTTTTATATCACCACCCCGATATACTACCCCTCCGACAAGCTTCACATCGGCCACACGTACTGCACCGTGGCCACGGACGCGATTGCGCGCTACAAGCGCCTTTGCGGCTATGACGTGATGTTTTTGACCGGCACGGATGAGCACGGCCAAAAGATAGAGGAAAAGGCCAAGGCCGCAGGCGTTTCGCCGCAGGAGTTCGTGGACAAAATAGTCGAGGGCGAAAACGGCATACTTGACTTGTGGAAGCTGATGAACATCTCCAACGACCGCTTCATCCGCACCACGGACGATTACCACGTGGAATCCGTACAGCGCATTTTCAAGAAGATGTACGACAAGGGCGATATCTACAAGGGCGCGTACAAGGGCAAATACTGCACCCCGTGCGAAAGCTTTTGGACGGAAAGCCAGCTCGTGGACGGCAAATGCCCCGACTGCGGGCGCGAGGTGCATGACGCGGAAGAGGAAGCGTATTTCTTCCGTCTTTCCAAGTACGCTAAGCCCGTGCAGGAGCTTTTGGAAACCGGCACGTTCCTTACCCCGCCCAGCCGCGTGAACGAAATGATAAACAACTTCATCAAGCCCGGCCTTGAGGATTTGTGCGTGTCGCGCACGAGCTTTTCTTGGGGCGTTCCCGTGGACTTTGACGAGGGGCACGTGGTCTACGTTTGGGTGGACGCGCTCTCCAACTACATCACCGCCCTCGGCTACGGCAACGACAAATACCACGACTATGATAAATACTGGCCCGCCGATGTGCACATTGTCGGCAAGGAGATAGTGCGCTTCCATTCTATCATTTGGCCGGCCATGCTCATGAGCATGGAGCTGCCGCTGCCCAAGCGCGTTTACGGCCACGGCTGGCTCGTGATTGACGGGGGCAAGATGAGCAAGTCCAAGGGCAATGTGGTTGACCCGTACTTACTGGCCGAGAAATTCGGCGTGGACGCGCTGCGCTTCTTCCTTTTGCGCACATTCCCGTTCGGCTCGGACGGTAATTTCTCAAACGAGCTTTTGATAAGCACCATTAACACCGACCTTGCAAACGACCTGGGCAACCTCGTCTCCCGCACGACCGCCATGGTGGAAAAATACTTCGGCGGCGCGCTCATCGCCGAGCGCGAGGCGGACGCAACGGACGATGAGCTTATTTCCCTCATCAAGTCCACCAAGGCCGCCTACGCCGCGCAGATGGACGAATTCCAGTTGCATTTGGCGCTTGAAGAGGTGTTCAAGCTCATTCAGCGCGCGAACAAGTACATTGACGAGACTGCGCCTTGGGTGCTCGCGCGTGACGAGGCGAAGAAGCCGCGCCTTGCAAGCGTGATGTACAATCTTCTTGAATCCCTGCGCGTGGCGCTGACGCTGCTCACGCCGTTCATGCCGGAAAGCTGCGCAAATGCGTTTGCGCAGATAGGCGCAGAGCCTGACCACACCACGTGGGAAAAGGCCGGGGAATACGGCGTGCTGCCGGAGTGCGTGAGCGTGCACAAGGGCGAAACGCTCTTCCCGCGCATTGACGCGGCGAAGATGCTCGCCGAGCTAGAGGAGCTTGAAAAGGCCGCAAAGGGCCCGCAGGTGAAAGTGCCGCCGGTGCTGCCCGATGTGACGATTGACGAGTTTGCCAAGTGCGATATGCGCGTGTGCAAGGTGCTTTCGTGCGAGGGCGTGAAGAAGTCCGACAAGCTTTTGAAGTTCACGCTGGACGATGGCTCGGGCACGGAGCGCGTTATCCTCTCCGGCATTCGCAAGTTCTACGAGCCGGAAGCGCTCGTGGGCAAGACGGTGGTGGCTATCCTCAACCTGCCGCCGCGCAAGATGATGGGGCAGATGTCAAACGGTATGCTTCTGTCCGCCGTGCGCGAGGTGGACGGCAAGGAAGAGCTGCATCTCGTGATGCTCGATGATTCCGTCCCCGCAGGGTCTCAGCTCTGCTGATAAAACAACAAACAAGCCGCTGCAATTGCAACGGCTTGTTTTTTTTGTGGAAAACGGGAGAAAAATATAGTATAATGCCCTCGGTGATTAGATTATGAAAAACACTTCTCTTTGCTACATTGAGCGCGGGCGGGAATACCTGATGCTGCACCGCGTGAAGAAAGAAAACGACGAAAACCGCGACAAGTGGATAGGCATCGGCGGGAAATTTGAAGAGGGCGAAAGCCCGGAGGAATGCATGGCGCGCGAAATGCGCGAGGAAACGGGGCTTACGCCGCGCGCGTGGCGCTATCGCGGGATAGTGACGTTCGTGTCGGACGAGTGGGGCACGGAGTATATGCACCTTTTCACCTGCAACGACTTCACCGGGACAATACGCGAATGCGATGAGGGGGATTTGGAGTGGATTGACCGCGAGGCGCTTTTGTCGCTGCCTATTTGGGAGGGGGATAAAATCTTTCTGCGGCTTCTCGCCACGGACGCGCCGTTTTTCTCGCTCAAGCTCTGCTATCGCGGCTCTACCCTCGTAAACGCCGTATTAAACGGCGAGGTTATTTCAACGTAACACGCAAGCTGCGCCGCAGGCTTCCCTGCGGCGCAGTAAATTTTGCAGTTGATTTTTTATCAGCCCTGTAGGTTGAGGAATTTCGGCATAGGCTCAATGTGGATATGCTCATATCCGCCGGAGCACTCCCCGTCCAGCGCCCAGAAAAGGTCGGGGGCGTTGTCGATGTCAATGGAGCTTGCCTGGAAGAAGGTTATGAGGGGGTTGGAGTAATCCTGATTCAAAACGGCGGTGATGATGGAGTTAAGCTCCATGAGCGTCTCCGGCATTTTAACGAGCAGCACTTCAAAAAGCCCGTCCGCCGTGTCAACAATGTCGGCGGGCAGCTCAAATGTCCCCGCGACAGAGGTGGAGTTGCACACCGCGCCGAAAATATAATCATTCTCATAAACCCTGCCGTTCGCTGTCATGCGCACGTGCTGGGGCTTGATTTTATAAACGTCCTTAATGGCATCGAGGATATACGCCGTGTGGCCGAGGGCGTTTTTCATCCTTTGATCCGTGGTATAGGAAAGCCACGAGAAAGCGCCGAATGCGGCGACATAGCTGAAAAAGCTGTCGCCGAAGCGGCCGATATCGTATCTGCGGCAGTGGCCGGCCGCGATGTTCGCCGCCGCCGTGGGAATGTCGGTAGAGAGCTTATGGGAGAGGGCGAAATCGTTGGTGCTGCCGCAGGGGATATAGCCCAGCGGCACATCAATCCCCTCGCGGGCAAGGCCGGTGAGGGTTTCGTTAAGCGTCCCGTCCCCGCCGGTGCAGCAGACAAGGTCATAGTCGCGCCCGTAGCGCTGTGCATACTCCGTCGCCTCGCCGCGGCAAGATGTGATAAACGTGCTGACCAAATACCCCGCGTCCATGAGACTGCGGATTACGCCGGTAATGTGCTTCAAAACAAGCTTTTTGCCGGAAACGGGGTTGATGATGAGCATTGCGGTTTTGGTAAAAGGCGTGGAAACGGTGTCCATTTATACTCCTTTCATTCGTGAGAAAACATGACATACTGATACTTGCGCAAGAAAATTGCTGCGAACGCACGATTATTAATGCGCGTTCCCCTCTCGCGCCGGGTAATAATCAAGCGATAAGGTCAAAGATGTAAAGGCAAAGGTAGGATGTGGGGATAGAGAACAGCAGGCTGTCCACGCGGTCAAATAATCCGCCGTGACCCGGAATGAGGTCGGAGAAATCCTTCACGCCTATCATGCGCTTTATGAGCGATTCGGCAAGGTCGCCTATCTGACCCATGGTGGAAGCCACGGCGCAGGTGACAACGCATTGCCAAAGCGTAATGCCCTTGCACAGACCCGGTATATAATATATCACCACGCCCGCGATAATTGCCGAAATGAGGCCGCAAACGCAGCCCTCCACGGTTTTGTTGGGGCTGACCTCGGGGGCGATGCGGTGCTTGCCGAAGCGCTTGCCGCCGAAGAGGGCGAAGCTGTCGCACACCCAGGTGGAAAAGCACGCCAAAACCATGACATCCACCCAGTTGGAGCTGACGGAAATCATCATCAACAGGCCGAAGAGATAGCCGGGATAGGCAAGCCCCATGATAGTGTACGCCGCGCCGTTGCCGGAAACGCGGTGGCGAATTATGCCGTCAAAGAGGGCGAGATAAACGCCGCCCGCCATGCAGGCAATATACGCAATCGGCCCTGCGTGCAAAAGCGCGAGCACGGCCTGAATGCCGATATACACAAACATGACCCATGCCCCGCAGTTAACGCCGAGCTTTTCATAGTTGCGGCTGAGCTCATACGCGCAGCCTATACCCGCCACAGCGAACAGCAGCACGCGCGTCACCGGCGAGAGCAAAACGCAGGTAAACGCGATGGCAAGCATCACAACGGCAGAAATAACTCTGTTTTTCACTTTATCCCTCTTTCCGAAAGCTCAACCGACGGGAAACACGCTCCCGCCGACCTTTTAAGTTTTGTTTAAGTTTATCATATTTCGCCCCAAGTCTCAATACAGAGCTTTGAGTTTTTCCGCAAACGCGAATACCGAAACGCGATATTTAACACTTTGTTAATTAAGATATTGTGCGAATCGAAAAACTGTGGTACTATATTATCAACTGATTTTGATAAATAAAAACAGGGGGAAATCATTATGTACGCAGATAAAAAAGTTTTCATGGCGCGCTCGGACAAGAAGCTGTATCTTCTGCCCGAAATGGCAAACAGGCACGGCCTCATCGCGGGCGCAACCGGCACGGGCAAAACGATAACCATGAAGGTTATGGCGGAGTCCTTTTCCGATATGGGCGTGCCGGTGTTCATGGCGGACATCAAGGGCGATTTGACCGGTATGTGCCGTCCCGGCAACGACAGCGCCGATATGCGCGAGCGCATAGAGCGCTTTGAGCTTGCCGACTTTGATTACCACGCCTATCCCACGCGTATGTGGGACATTTTCGGCGAAAAGGGCGTGCCGGTGCGCGTGGCCGTGTCGGAAATGGGGCCGGTGCTTTTGAGCCGCCTGCTGGGGCTGACGGATGTTCAGCAGGGCGTTTTGAACATAGTTTTCCGCGTGGCGGACGATAACGAGCTGCTGCTTATCGACTTAAAGGATCTGCGCGCAATGATGCAGTTCGTGGGCGAGCATCGCGCCGAGTACACAACGCTTTACGGCAACGTCTCTTCCGCGAGCATAGGCGCGATTCAGCGCGCGCTCCTCGCCTTTGAGGACGAGGGCGGCGAGCAGTTCTTCGGCGAGCCGAGCCTCAACATAAAGGACTGGATGCGCACCGATTCCGACGGGCGCGGCTACATTAACATTCTCTCTTCCCAGCGCCTTATACAAAGCCCCACGGTTTACGGCACATTCCTTATTTGGATGCTGACGGAGCTTTTTGAAAAGCTGCCGGAGGTGGGTGATCTCGATAAGCCGAGGATGATATTCTTCTTTGACGAGGCGCACCTGCTGTTCTCCGACTGCCCGAAAGCCTTGGTGCAGAAGATAGTGCAGGTTGTAAAGCTTATCCGCTCGAAGGGCGTGGGCGTATACTTTATAAGCCAAAGCCCGTCCGACATTCCCGCCGATGTGCTCGCGCAGCTTTCTAACCGCGTGCAGCACGCCCTGCGCGCCTACACCCCGGCCGAGCAAAAGGCCGTGCGCGCCGCGGCTAAGGCATTCCGCGAAAACCCCGCGTTTGACACGGAAGAGACGCTGATGCAGCTCGGCGTTGGCGAAGCACTTGTCAGCTTCCTCGATGAGGACGGCATACCCACCGTGGTGGAGCGCGCGAACATTCTCCCGCCGCAGAGCCTTATGGGGCCGGCTGACGAAGGCACGGTTGAAAAGCTCATCGCGGTAGACGAATTTGACCTTAAATACCGCGAGAGCGTTGACCGCGAATCCGCTTACGAGATTATAACCGCCGCAAATGAGGAGCTTGAAAAACAGCGCCTTGAGGAAGAGGCGGAGGCCGAAGCCGAAAAGCAGCGCCTAAAGGAAGAGGCCGAGGCGGAAAAGCAGCGTCAAAAAGAAGAAGCCGCTGCCGAGAAGCAGCGCCAGAAAGAAGAAGCCGCTGCCGAGAAGCAGCGCCTAAAGGAAGAAGCGACAGCCGAAAAACAGCGCCTTAAAGAAGAGGCCGCCGAGGAGAAAGAGCGCGAAAAGGAAGCGGCAAAGAAAAAGAAGGTCGCCCAGCGCGCGGTATCGAACGCGGCAAGCTCCGTTGCCTCTTCCCTGAGCACCAACCTTGTAAACTCCGTGCTCGGCGGCAGACAGAAGAGCGCCAAATCCATCGCCGGACAGGCGGCAAAGCGCGCGCTGAGCTCCGTTGCGCGTGACGGGTCGAACGCGATTATACGCGGGCTGTTCGGAACGAAAAAGTAATTGAATATACGCTTTGAGGGCAAGGGGTAATCCCCTTGCCCTCAAAAATATCCCCGGCATTACGGCCGGGGATTCTTTGTGTATTAAATGCTGTACCAGCGGATTTCGTTTGCGTCAAGGTGAAGCTGGAAGCTGTCGTTATCGGTGTAAACAACGGTGTCCTGCGGGACATAGGTGTTATTGACAACGCAATACTTGCCGTTTTCGACAAAGGCGTGTACCTCAACATTGTAGTTGGAGGAAAACCAGCGGCAAAGCTCGTTTTCGCCGTGGGAAGCCCAAAGTATCGCGCGGTAAAGGAGACGGCTGTTTTCAAAGGAGTACGGCAAGCCGGAGATGTAAACACCGCGCCCCGCGCCGAACTCGTTGACAGCAAGCTGCACTTCCCTTTCACGCTCTACGAGCACGCTTGCGCCCTCAAGCGCGAACATACTCTTCTTGCCCTCGCCGAAATCGACTTCTTTGAGCGCATCGGCAAGGATGAAATGATCACGATGCTCATCCCAATTATACTTATCATAGTTGAGGGTGAAGCCCGTTTCCTTTTCAACACCGAGGACGCTTGCAAGCTGGATATAGCGGCCTTGATACTGGTGTCCGCCCGGCTCGCCCACGCCGATTAAACCGCCGCCGCGCCCGACAAAGGCGCGAATGGCCGAGGATATGCGCGCATCTTCCCATTCCGCGCCGCCGGTGTGGGCAGTGTCGCCATCGCCGACATTGATGATAACATCCACGCCGTTTAACACAGCAGGGTCATTGCGGATATCGTCAAAGGAGATGAAGCGCACATCAAACGGCGCTCCGGACAGCGCCTCGATAACGCCGAAATAGGAGTAATTCTGCTTTTGATAGAGCGCATGGTGAACCATGTGACAGCCCCAGGCGCGCATCTTGCCCCAGCAGTTGAGCACAGCCACGGTTTTGACGCAGTAGGGCGTTGTACCCTTGATATTATCGTAAAGCTCGCGAAATTCGTTGCAGACGGATTCTACATAGTCCACAAACTCCGGGAACTGTATGGCAAGCTTCAAATACCCGCCGTAGCCGATGCGGTCGATAGGCTTGCGCAAGATAGCGCGGCGCGCCGTGACCCAATTTTCTTTAGCCTCGCGGACGGGGTCGCCCCCCTCGTGAAAGGTGTCGGGGAAAAAGTACGGCAGGAAGCGCCCCTCGGTGTACTTTACGCCGGGAATGTCGGAGATGAGGCGCAAGGTTGAGCCGTTGCCGACAGAGCCGACAACCGCGTCCAGCCCGATAGACTTAAACTCTTCCAAGAAAGGCTCAGTGCCTATCCAATGGTCGCCGAGGAACATCATCGCCTCTTTGCCAAGCTCGTGCGTTATGTCAACCATTTCTTTAGCGAGCTTCGCGACTTCGCGGCGCTGGAACGCCTGAAAGTCCTTAAACTCCTTGCTCGGCACGCGGTACTGATTATTGTGATAGCCTTGATCCACTATAAACTCCGGGCGGAACGTATAGCCCACCTCGCGCTCAAACTGCTCCAAGATATAGGGCGAGACGGAAGCGGAGTACCCATACCAATCGACATATTTCTCGCGCTTTAGCTCATCGAAGATGAGCGTGAACTGGTGGAAGAACGTAGTATAGCGAATGACATTGACATACGGGTGCTCGGCGATGAATTTGCGCAGACGCGCCATAGTAAACTCGTGCGTTTTCGGCTGGCGCACATCAAAGGTGATTTGATGCTCAAAGTCCTTCCACTCGTTGGTGACGGCGTTATACATATGCACCGGATCCCATATGAGATGGGCAAGGAAAGAAACCGTGTACTCATGGTACGCAGTCGGCGCGTGGATAACCACTGCGCCCGAAGGCTCGTCATAGTCCCACGCATCGGGGGCTATCGGCTCGCCGGTCGTGCGATCCATGACTTCCCACCAGCGCTTTATATCATCGCGGGTGTTGACGAGCATAAGCTCCGGGGATATGCCCTGCATGAGCTTAATAGAGAGTGCGCCCTCCGTGGCCGTATGAAAGCCCGTCATAATATAGCACTGCTGCACCTCTTCCGGGTGCGCCTTTGCCCATGCGTTATCCTTGCGCGTGGTGTAATAGGTGGAATAAATCTTTGCGTTTTGGCCTTGAAGCTCGGCGGGGAAATCCGTGCCGTCACAGTCGCGTATAGCGTCCGCGCCCCAGCGCTT
Source organism: uncultured Oscillospiraceae bacterium (assembly GCA_964524815.1). Classification (GTDB taxonomy): domain Bacteria; phylum Bacillota; class Clostridia; order Oscillospirales; family Oscillospiraceae; genus Limivicinus. The sequence goes on along the minus strand of CAZGFK010000021.1, from coordinate 3,035 downwards.
CATGATTTCCAGCGTTTCGGGGACAACGTCCAAGTCGGTGGGTATGGTTACGCGGCCAAAGGTCTTATCGTTCATAGCGAAAGTGTCTCCTTGAAGTGGGTATAATCAGTTTTTATACGATGCGTTGTACACAAGCAAGGCCGTCAAAAGGCAGACTATGCCCGCTATCATTATGCCAAGCCCCGCAAGCTTGCCCGTCATCTTCCAGCCGACTATCGTAAGCACGATGCCCGCGATGAAAAACAACGCAATCAGCAAGCATCTGAGCTTTTCGTGACTTTTCCAAAAATTCATCTTCTCACACTCCTTAGCCTTTCAGGCCGCCCACGGTCATGCCCTTGGTGAGATTCTTTTGCACACAGCAATAGAGAATCAGCGTCGGCAGCATGACGAGCACAAGCCCTGCGTACATCGGCCCGTAATTTGCCGCGGACTGCTGCGCCTGCATGAGATTGAGAAGCCCGACAGGCAGCGTCTTTGTGCCGTTGGCAGAGGTCATGAGCGTCATGGAGATTATGTACTCATTCCAAAATGAGAGGAAGTTAAAGAGGATAACCGTGATGATAGAGGGCTTTGCCATGGGGAAAATAACCTGAATCATCGTGCGGAAATACCCTGCGCCGTCAATATAGGCGGCCTCTTCATAGTCATGCGCGAGGGTGGAGAAATAGCTGCTCAAAAGGTAAATGGTAAAGGGCAGCGCAGTCGCGGCGTAAACCACGGCCAGCACAAAAAGGTTATTGAGCAAAAAGCCCGAGCCGAACACCTTTTTAAGCCAAATATCGCCGTCGCGCAGCATGAGGAAGATAGGCACGACAATATAGTTGACGTTTATAAAAAGCCCAGCCATAAACGCGGCGCTGAAAAACTTCTGACCCACGAACTTGAAGCGGGAAAGGCAATACGCCGCCGGAAGCGCCACTATAAGCAGCAGCACCAGCGCCACAACCGTGACAATGACGGAATTGAGCATATATTCGCCCATTTTCGCCGTTTCCCATGCTTCAACAAAGTTTTGAAAGTAAAAGCCCTTGGGGAGATTCCACGGGTTTGCGTAAAACTCCGCATTCTGCTTGATAGAGGCCATGAACACCCACGCCACAGGGACAACTATCGTAACGGCAAGGGCGATGAGGACAAAGTAAATAAAAAACTTATATACGCGCTCGCCGGAGGAGCCGATTTTTTCTTTGTTCATGTTCGTCCCTCCTTAAAATTCAAGCGTTTCGCGCTCGGTGACCTTGTTGACAAGCGCGCTGAGCGCAAATGAGAACAGGAAGATAACCACGCCTATCGCCATGCAGTAGCCGTACAGACCGTTGTTCTTTTGGCTGTACATATACCCCAGCACAACCTCGCTTGCCCCGTTCGGGCCGCCGCCGGTCATGGCCCTGACGAACAGAAACGCCATATTAATGGTGGAAATGATGAAGAAAGTAAGCGTGGTGCGTATATTCGTCCAAATGAGGGGTATGGTGATTTGGAAAAACTGCGTGATGCGCCCCGCGCCGTCAAGGCCGGAGCTTTCGTAAAGCGACTGTGGCACGGCGGCCATAGAGGCCATATACATAACCATGTAATAGCCTATCGCCTGCCACACCATGGCTATAATAATGCTCACCATAACCATTTTCTCGCCTTTCCAAAGGATAACCTGCGTGGGGTGGGCGATAAAGTCGATAACGGAGTTGAGCATACCGTTTTCCGTTTGATATACGGCGGCAAAAATGCCGGAAATGACAACAACGGACAGAATGTTCGGAATATAGAACACTATGCGGAAGAAATTCTGCCCTTTGATTTTTTCTCGTGTTAAAATGCCCGCGAAAATGAGAGCTAAGCTCATCGTGATAACGGTGACGACAACAATCAGCAAAAGCGTATTCTGCATAGAGCGGATAAAGGCCGTGTCGTTTACAAGGGTGGTGAAGTTTTTGAAGCCGACAAAGGTTTCCTTGGCGGAAAACGCGCTGCGCTCATAAAGCGACATACGAAACACATTAACAGTCGGCACGATCATGAATATAGTGAAGAGAATTACTGCCGGCGCGATACAGGTGGCAAGGAAAGCGCCGCGGCGCTTATCGCTTTTCATAGCTTAGATGCCACTCCTTTCTAATACACATAAGGAAAAGATGGCAGCGGCGGCTGCCGCTGCCATCTCGGAAAATCTTGCGATGGTTTTTACTGAATTATCAGCCCATGAGGTTGGCGCGCATCTGCTCGGAAGCGGAGATGATGTTGGCCTGGTAATCCTCGATGGTGAGGGTGCCCTCAACGAGGGAGTTGATGGGATCGAAGAACACGGTGGTGGTGTCGATGCCGGGGATAGCCTCGAATGCGGCGAAGTTACCCATAGCAGCCTTTGCACCGTTGTCGTAGATGGAGTAGAACATCACGTTGTCGCCCTCAAGGATGGAAGCAACACCGTTGACGGGCTGGATTGCACCGGCTTCGGCGAAGATCGACACGGCCTTGTCGGAGTAGAGGAACGCGATGAACTGCTTGGCAGCGTCAACATTCTCTGCACCTGCGGGAATCCATGCCTGCTCGAACCAGCAGTAGGAGTAGCCTGCGCCGCCCGCTTCAACTGCGGGAAGAGCGGTCATGCCCCATGCAAAGTCGTTTTCAAGAGTGGCCTGTGCATCAGCCATTTCGCCGACGATCCAAGTGCCGTTGGGCATAAAGAGAGCATCATCGGTCATAACCATGAGCTGGTTTTTGGTGAAGTCCTGATTGTTGGCCTGTGCGGGGGTGGTGGGGTGGGTGTAGTCAGCAAGCTTGTCAAGGATAGCGAAGAGGGTCTGGCCGTTCTCGCTCTCCCAAACGCCTTCCTCATAGTGGGTGGCTGCCTCAAAGAAATCAGCGCCGCCGATAGAGTAAATCAGAGCGTACATGAAAGCATCGTAGTAACCGGCGGTGGGGTAGGTGAAGAGGTAAATGCCTTCTTCAAGAGCCTTGTCGCCGAGTGCCCACATCTCGTCCCAAGTGGTGGGGACTTCCCAGCCCTTTGCCTCAAAGAGGGCGGCGTTGTA
>CAZGFK010000020.1:0-23550 GCA_964524815.1 uncultured Oscillospiraceae bacterium | reverse complement strand
GCTATGAAGTGGCTTGAAGAGAACATGATCCCCTACTATCCTCTGGGCGTGTACAAAGATAAGGGGGCAGAATAATATGACTAAAGAGTTTATATTTGCCGGTTTCGGCGGACAGGGTATGCTGCTTATAGGCAAGTTCATGGCTATGGCTTGTATGCTCGACGGCAAGAACGTATCTTGGCTTCCTTCTTACGGCCCTGAGATGCGCGGCGGCACGGCCAACTGCTCCGTCATAGTAAGCGACGATGCCGTTGCTTCCCCCATTGTCGGCCAGGCCGACGCAGTTGTTGCGATGAACCTGCCCTCGCTCGACAAGTTTGAGCCGATGGTAAAGCCGGGCGGCGTTCTCGTTATCAACAGCTCCATTATTGAGCGCAAGTCCGTGCGCGATGATATCACCGTTGTCTACTGCGATGCGATGAAGCTTGCAGACGAAGTGGGCAACCCCAAGGGCGCAAATGTCGCCATATTGGGCGCACTGCTTGCAAAGATGCCTATAGTGTCCGTTGACAAGATGATGGAAGCTATCCGCATTGAGCTTGGCGAGCGCAAGCTGCGCTTCCTCGACGGCAACAAGAAGGCTCTTGTTGCAGGTATGGAAGCCGCGAAGTAAAATCTTCCTCTCCTGATATATTCCACAGCACTGTGCGCCGCACCCGCGGCGCACTTTTTATATGCATCTATACTATAATATAATAGAACGCCCTGCTTGCGATGAAAATGCAAGCAGGGCGTTCTATTATAATTCACATGGGGCAGGATTCGCGGTATATTATCGTGGGGCGGATTGAAACATCCTGCGGGTAGGTGGTGCGCCCCAAGGCAACGCCCATCGCAAGGCGCACGGCGGTGTGGCACGCATCTTTAAAGCGCAAGTCCACCACCGTCATGGGCGGGACGGCGTGAGCAAAGATTTCCCCGTTGCCGGAGCTTGTGGCAATAATCTGCACATCGCGCCCGATGCGCACGCCCGCCGCGCTTAATGCCGAGGAAAGGCCGAGCGCCGTCATATCATACGTGCAGGTTATGACCTTGGCAAGGCGCTTTTCGCGCAGAAGCTTCAAGCCCAGCTCATAGCCGCCGTTTATACTCGTGTCGGCATAGAGGACGCGGTTTTCCATGTTAATGCCACTTGCGCGGCAGGTATCGACAAAGGCGTTTGCGCGCAGGGTAGTGCCGAAGAGCGAGGAAAAGGAGACAAGCAAAATATCGCTGCCGCCTTTTTTTATGGCGTGCTTTGCCGCGAGGCGGCCGGACTCAAGCTGGTCAAAGCTGACGGAGGCATAATTGGGGTGGGTGCGGTTTATAAGCACCAAGGGAATCGCCACAGGCGTGTCGGTGATGTCGGCAAGGTCAATGCCGCCGGGAGAAATGATAATAGCGGTGGAGTTCGGCGTAGGTGTCCAAAGGTCATATTGCAGATGAAGCTTATCCTGCTCATAGGGGCGAAGAATAATATCCACAAGCGCCTGCTCAGAATTCAATGCGCTGTTCAAGCCCTCCAAAAAGGTGGGCATGAGCATATTAAGGTCATTCAATGGGAAATAGACAACAACGCGGTATTTAAGCGTGTCCCTTGTGCGCATTTTGGGGGTGTACTCAAGCTCGTCCGCCGCTTGGCGTATTTTTTGCTGCGTGGCGGGGGAAATGCGCTTTTCGTTCCCCCTGCCGGACAAAACGTAAGAAACCGTGGCTGTTGTCGTGCCGCATAAAGCGGCGATATCTTTTAGTGTTGGCATTAGTTCACTGTCCTATTTTTTATGATTCGGCTGTTCATTATACACTCCCGCGCGCGAAATATCAATACCTGCTTAAAAATTCAGAAGTTGTGCTAGCTTAATTTGCAGATTTATTAAGCAGTTTTTGGGCTGTTCGCCCTAAAACGGCCTGTCTGTTTTGGTTAAATGGCCGTTTTTTAACTTGCGATATTGACGAAGCATACCACAAATTATATAATCATAAACGTGAAGAGGCTTGACGATTTAAGGTTTCGTTAAGCACTGTTAAGCAATTTATAAAGGAGGAGCGCAAAAACTATGGGAAACAGAATCAACGTAGTAGAAGTAGGCCCGAGAGACGGTTGGCAAAACCTCAAGCAGATGCTGACTTTTGAGCAGAAGGTCGAGCTTATCGACAAGCTGATCGAAGTCGGTGTGACGGAGATGGAAGTTACCTCTTTCGTCAGCCCCAAGGCCATTCCTCAGATGGCAGACGCGGCACAGCTTGCAAAGGCCTGCATCGAGAAGCACCCGGAGACTAAGTTCTGGGCACTCACGCCGAACTTCAGAGGCGTGGAAAACGCGGTTAACGCGGGCGTGAAGAACATTTCTTATGTTATTTCCGTCAGCGAAAGCCACAACAAGGCAAACATCAGAAGAACCCACGAAGAATCCATTGAAGAGCTGCAGAAGATTATGGACACTTATCCCGAGGCCAATCTCTGCGTAGCACTTGCAACCGTGTTCGGTTGCCCGTTTGAGGGTATCCCCCCGATCAGCAAGCCCGTTGAGTTTGCAAAGCGCATTTACGACATGGGCATTCGCACCATTTGCCTGGCCGACACTATCGGCATAGCAGACCCCAAGCAGGTTCGCGAGACTATCGCCGCTTGCGTTAAGGAAATGCCCGACTGCGAGTTCCAGATTCACATCCACGACACGCGCGGCATGGGCTTGGCCAACACTCTCGCTGCCATCGAATCCGGCATCACGAGCGTGCAGTCCACCTTGGGCGGCTTGGGCGGTTGCCCGTTTGCCCCCGGCGCTTCCGGCAACACCGCCACTGAAGACCTCGTTTATATGCTCAACCGCATGGGCTACGACACCGGCATTGATGTTGACAAGATCATTGAGCTTGCCAAGTATCAGAAGAGCTTTATAGACGGCATCTACAGCGGCCACCACCAGAACATCAACACCAAAACACCCCCCTGCTGCTGATTAAACAACAAAATTAAGAAAAGGGAGTATAAATCATGAGCTTAGACGTAGTATCTCTGATAGTATTTATTGCGGTTATCCTTTTGGCGTTCTTCCGCAAAGTTAACGTGGGCGTTGTCGCCCTGACCGTAGGCGTTCTCGCTGTTAGAATTTTCGGCATGACCGATAAGCAGCTCTACAGCGGCATTAGCGCTTCCATGTTCACCACCCTCGTCGGCATTACGCTTCTGTTCGCCGCTGTCACTCAGACCGGCGCACTTGACCTGCTGGCGAGAAAGATCATCGGCCTTGCCGGTAACCGTATGTGGGTTATCCCCATACTCGTTTACATCGCCGGTTTCATCGTGGCCGGTGTCGGCCCCGGCGCTATCCCCGCACTTGCTATCATCCCTGCACTCGCTGCCGTTATCGCAGTTGAAGTTGGCTTTGACCCGATCATGCTCGCCCTCATCGGTGAAGCCGGTCTTATGGCCGGTCGTATGACCCCGATCACTCCGGAAGCCGCTATCATCGAAGCCGCTGCCGAGAACGCAAACGTCTTCGGCGTTATGCCCGTTGTTCTCGTCTGCCAGACGATCGTTACCGCAATATTCTCTCTCGTTATCTTCTTTGTTTTCAAAGGTCACAAGATTAAGACCCCCGTCACCCCCATCCAGAAGGACAGCATCGAGAAGTTCAACGCCAAGCAGATCATCGCTCTCTGCGGCATTCTGCTTATGATGATCCTCCTCATCTTCTGCGATGTCAACATCGGTCTTGCTGCATTTGCAGTTGCCGGCCTCCTGTTCCTGTTCGGTGTTGCCGACAGTGACAAGGCAATCAAGTCTCTCCCCTGGGGCACTATCGTTATGGTTTTGGCCGTCGGCGCTCTGCTTGACGTTGTCAACGAAATGGGCGGTATTGACCTTCTCTCCAACGCAATGTCCTCTATCATGACTACCGGCACTGCCACTCCCGTTATGGCTATCTCCGCAGGTCTGTTGAGCCTTGTTTCCTCCGCTCTCGGCGTTGTGTACCCGACGATGATGCCCATGTGCGCAGATATCGCGGCACAGGTTGGCGGTGTGAACCCCGTTGCTCTTATGGCGGCAGTCGGCGCAGGCGGCTCTCTGGCCGGTATCTCCCCGCTGTCCACCGGTGGTGCTCTTGCTCTGGCCGGTCTCGCAGTTGCAGTTCCCAACCTCAGCAAGGAAGAAGAGAACAGACGCTTCGTGCAGTTGTTCCTGCTTGCCGCTTTGGCTCTCCTCGTGCTGGCTGTCTGCTGCTCCACGATTTACAATCCTCTCGCCGCTCTTCTGCACGGCTGATAGGAAATTACGGCTGATACAATCATCATAATCTTATAAGGAGAAAAACAATGGAAAAAGCATTAAGTAATCTTACTGTTCTTGACCTTACCCGCGTTCTCGCAGGCCCGTACTGCACCATGATGCTGGCCGACTACGGCGCAAACGTCATCAAAATAGAGGTTCCGGGCAAGGGCGACGATACCCGCGCCATGGGTCCGAAGAAGAACGACTACAGTATGTACTACGCATACGTCAACCGCGGCAAGAAGGGCATAACCCTCAACCTCAAGGAAGAGGAAGGCAAGAAAGTGTTCCTCGAAATGGTTAAGAAGGCTGACGTTGTTGTTGAAAACTACCGTCCCGGCGTTATGGACAAGCTCGGTCTCGGCTATGACGTGCTGAAAGAGGTCAACGACCAGATAATCTACGCTGCGGTTTCCGGCTTCGGCTGCTACGGCCCGAAGTACAAACGCCCCGGCTACGATATAATCGCTCAGGCCACCTCCGGCCTCATGAGCATCACCGGTGAAGCCGGCGGCCAGCCCCTGCGTGTCGGTAACGCAATGGGCGACGTGCTCGGCGGCATGAACCTCACCATCGGCATCATGATGGCAGTCAATGCCCGTAACGTGACCGGCCACGGCCAGCGCGTTGACGTTTCCCTCGTTGACTCCGTCGTATCCGCTCTGGAAGTCGGCTGGCAGCGCTTCTTCGCTTCCGGCAAGCAGCCCGAGCTCATCGGTAACCGCTACGCTTCCGCATTCCCCTATGACGCATTCAAGGCCAGCGACGGACGCTTCGTTATCGGCTGCGGCAATGACAAGCTCTTCACTCTCCTGTGCACCAAGGCTATCAACAAGCCCGAGCTTCTCACCGACCCGCGCTTCGACACCAACATCCACCGCTGCGAGAACCATGCTGAGCTCAAGCCCATCATCGAAGAGTGGAGCAGCCAGCACACCATCGAGGAGTGCGTTTCCATCATCGACGCGGCAGGCGTTCCCGTTGCACCCATCAATATGCTCAATGACGTTGTCAACGATGAGCATATAGCCGGCGCTCGCGAGATGTTTGTACACCTCAATCACCCCGTTATCGGCGACATGATCGTTCCGGGCAACCCCGTAAAGCTCATGGAAACCAAGTGCGATATAAGCAAGTGCGCTCCTGATCTCGGACAGGATAATAAGGCAGTTTACGGCGAATTGCTTGGATTGACCGAAGCTGACCTTGAGGGCTTGAAGGAACGCAACGTCATCTGACGTTACAGTGTCAGCGCTCCGCTCTCTCCTGATTGAGATATAACCCCTCCCCATCGTCTGAATAATTCCGGATATCAGACAGTGCCCCATGATGCGAAAGCATCATGGGGCACATTTTTGCGCCCTGAGAGGCACGGAAAACGCCCCAAGGCGAGCCTTGGGGCGTTTGATATATTAGCTTAGAATTACTTGAGCGCTTCGGCAGTTGCCACGGCGACAGCGACAGTTGCGCCGACCATGGGGTTGTTGCCCATGCCGAGGAAGCCCATCATCTCCACGTGTGCAGGCACGGAGGAAGAACCGGCAAACTGCGCATCGGAGTGCATACGACCCATGGTGTCGGTCATGCCGTAAGAGGCAGGGCCTGCGGCCATATTGTCGGGGTGGAGAGTACGACCCGTGCCGCCGCCGGAGGCAACGGAGAAGTACTTCTTGCCCTGCTCGATGCACTCTTTCTTATATGTGCCGGCAACGGGGTGCTGGAAGCGGGTGGGGTTGGTAGAGTTACCGGTGATGGAAACGTCAACACCCTCGGCGTGCATGATTGCAACGCCCTCGCGGACATCGTCACAGCCGTAGCAGCGGACGTTGGCGCGCTCGCCCTCGGAGTAGCGGATTTCGCGGACAACGTTCAGCTCGCCGGTGAAGTAATCAAACTGGGTCTGAACGTAGGTAAAGCCGTTGATACGGGAGATAATCTGAGCGGCATCCTTGCCCAAGCCGTTGAGGATAACGCGCAGCGGCTCTTTGCGAGCCTTGTTGGCGTTCTTGACTATGCCGATTGCGCCCTCTGCGGCGGCAAAGGATTCGTGACCGGCGAGGAATGCGAAGCACTTAGTCTCGTCGGAAAGGAGCATTGCGCCGAGGTTGCCGTGGCCGAGGCCGACTTTGCGATCCTCTGCAACAGAACCGTCAAGGCAGAAGCTCTGCAGGCCGACGCCGATGAGCTTTGCGGCTTCCGCGGCGTTCTTTGCGCCCGCCTTGATGGCGATGGCAGCGCCCACGCAGTATGCCCAGCGGACATTTTCAAAGCAAATGGGCTGAATGCCGGCGACTATGTCATACGGGTCAAAGCCCTTGGCTTTGCAAATCTCTCTGCATTCTTCGACAGAGCCGATGCCGTACTGAGCGAGGACGGCGTTTATCTTATCTATTCTTCTCTCGTAGTTTTCAAAAAGAGCCATTAGTTCGTCCTCCTTTTCTTATTCGTGGCGCGGGTCTATGTACTTGGCGGCATTGTCAAACTGGCCGTAGTGACCCTTGGCCTTTTCAAGAGCCTCGTTTGCGTCAATGCCCTTCTTGATGAAGTCCATCATCTTGCCGAGGGAGACAAACTCGTAGCCGCAAATCTCGTCATCCTTGTTGAGAGCGAGGCGGGTAACATAGCCCTCGGTGAGCTCCAGATAGCGCGGGCCTTTTTCCTTGGTGGCGAACATCGTGCCGACCTGGGAGCGCAAGCCCTTGCCGAGGTCTTCCATGGAAGCACCGACTGCAAGGCCGTCCTCGGAGAAAGCGGACTGGGAGCGGCCGTAAACGATCTGCAGGAACAGCTCGCGCATGGCGGTGTTGATAGCGTCACAGACAAGGTCAGTGTTGAGCGCTTCAAGAATGGTCTTGCCGATGAGGATTTCGGAGGCCATAGCGGCAGAGTGGGTCATGCCGGAGCAACCGATAGTCTCAACGAGAGCTTCCTCGATGATGCCCTCTTTGATGTTAAGCGTGAGCTTGCACGCACCCTGCTGAGGGGCGCACCAGCCGATGCCGTGGGTGAAGCCGGAAATGTCGGAAATCTGCTTTGCCTGAACCCATTTGCCCTCTTCGGGAATGGGTGCCGGGCCGTGGTATGCGCCCTTAGCCACGGGGCACATATTCTTGACTTCTGTGGTGTAGATCATATTGATCTTCTCCCTTCTATCCTTATAATTTGTATAAACTTATTTAATGAGGCACTCGCCCGTCATTTCCTCGGGCTGTGCAAGCCCCATGACGTGAAGAAGCGTGGGGGCAATGTCCGCAAGGCGGCCGGGGTGAAGCTCCGCACCGGGGAGACACACGGCAAAGGGCACGGGGTTTGTGGTATGGGCGGTATTGACCTTGCCGCTCTCGTCAAACATACAGTCGGCATTGCCGTGATCCGCCGTGACGAACAAAACGGTGTCCGGGTGCTTTTCAAGCTCGGCCATGATGCGCCCCATGCAAGCGTCCACGGTTTCCACCGCCGTGACGGCAGCGGACATAACGCCCGTATGGCCGACCATGTCGCAGTTTGCGAAGTTGCAAACGACAAGGGCGTATTCATCCGTGGCTATAGCCTCAACGCACTTTTCGCACACCTTTTCCGCGCTCATCTGCGGGACAAGGTCATACGTGGCAAACTCCTTGGGAGAGGGTACGAGACAGCGCTCCTCGCCCGGAATCTGCTTTTCAACGCCGCCGTTGAAGAAGAACGTAACGTGCGCGTACTTCTCGGTTTCGGCAACGCGAAACTGCTTCAAGCCCTTTGCGCTTATATAATCGCCGAGGGTATTGTCTATCTCCTCGGGGGGATAGGCAATGGGCAGGGGCAGGGTTTCGTCATACTGCGCGGTGCAGACATAGGAAAGCGGATACACCGTCTTTTTGCGGTCAAAGCCGTCAAAATCGGCAAGGTTGAGCGCCCATGTCATCTCTCTTGCGCGGTCGGGGCGGAAGTTCATGAATATAACGCTGTCACCCTCGTTGATAACGCCCTCGGGGGTAACCACAACAGGCTCGACAAATTCATCCGTCACGCCGTTTTCGTAGCTTGCTTCCACTGCGTGAACAGCATCGGGGTCAAGCGCGCCCTCGCCGCAGACAATGGCGTTATAGCCCTTTTCTACGCGATCCCAGCGCTTGTCGCGATCCATGCCCCAAAAGCGGCCTTGGATAGTGGCGATTTTGGCGTTGCCAAGCTCGGCGCACTTTTCCGCAAGGCGGCTGACGAAGCCAGCGCCGCTCTTGGGCGCGACATCGCGCCCGTCAAGGAAGCAATGCACGTAAACCTTTTCCAAGCCGCGCATTTTCGCCATATCAAGAGCGGCGAAAATATGCTCCAAATGGCTGTGAACACCGCCGGTGGAGAGAAGCCCCATTATATGAAGCGCCTTGCCGCCGTTCTTGGCATCGTCCATGGCCTTGATATACGCCTTATTCTCGAAGAATGCGCCGTTTTTAATGTCTCGGCTCATCTTGGGGAGAATCTGAAACACAACACGCCCCGCGCCGATATTCGTATGGCCGACTTCGGAGTTGCCCATCTGCCCATCGGGTAAGCCGACATCCAGCCCGGAGGCTTGAAGCGTGGTGGTGGGATAAGCGGAAAAGAGCTTATCCAAATTGGGCGTGTTCGCTTTATAAACGGCGTTCCCCTCGCCGGGCGCGGCAAGGCCGTACCCGTCGAGTATTATAAGAACTGCTTTTTTATTCATCTAAAATTATCACTCCTGAACGGTGGCTTTGACGATGGTGGCAAAGTCAACCGGCTTGAGAGACGCGCCGCCGATAAGGCCGCCGTCAATGTCGGGCTGGGCAAGAAGCTCGAAAGCGTTCTTGGCGTTCATGCTGCCGCCGTAGAGAATGGAGACGGCACGGGCGGGACGAGCGCCGTAAATCTTGCGGATGACAGCGCGGATGCCCTCGCAAACTTCCTGTGCCTGCTCGGCAGTGGCGGTCTTGCCGGTGCCGATTGCCCAAATAGGCTCGTAGGCGATGACGCAGCGGCGAAGCGCGGTGGCATCAATGCCGGAGAGGGCAGCCTTGACCTGGTATGCAACATACTCCATGGTCAAATCCATTTCGCGCTGCTCCAAGCTCTCGCCGACGCAGATAATCGGAGTGATGCCCTTCTCGAGCAGAGCCTTGGCCTTTTCGTTGACGAGCATATCGCTCTCGCCGTGGTACTGACGGCGCTCGGAATGGCCGACTATGCAGTACTTTGCGCCGATATCGGCGAGCATGGACGCGGAAACCTCGCCGGTGTATGCGCCCTTTTCGTACTTGCTGACATCCTGGCCGCCGGCGGCAACCTTGCAGTCCTTGCCGGCCTTAACCATGTTCTGAATCATCACGGCCGGAGTGCAGAGAACAACTTCGCACACCTTGGTCTTGGGGAGGTTTTCTTTAAGCTCTTCCATGAAAGGTTTTACGCCGGAGTTGGTCATGTTCATTTTCCAGTTGCCGGCGATTATGGTTTTACGATACTTTCTGTTCATTTTCAGCTCTCCTTTTTAAGCTTTTCGCGCTTGCGCGCGCCCATTACGGCGCGCGAAGCATTTGTGTTTATTGTGATTAATTACTTATCCAACAGGCAGGCAACACCCGGAAGCTCCTTGCCCTCAAGGAACTCAAGGCTTGCGCCGCCGCCGGTGGAAATGTGGGTGATCTTATCGGCAAAGCCGAGCTTTTCAACGGCTGCTGCGCTGTCGCCGCCGCCGACGATGGTGACTGCGCCGGATTCGGCGAGAGCCTTTGCCATTGCCTTAGTGCCGTTTGCGAACTTATCAAACTCGAAAACGCCCATAGGCCCGTTCCAAACTATCGTGCCGGCGCCGGAGACGGCCTCGGTGAAGAGAGCAACGGTCTTGGGGCCGATATCCATGCCCATAAGGTCAGAAGCGATATCGCCCTCGACGAGAACGGGCTGTGCATCGGCGGAGAACTCGGAAGCGCAGTAGTTGTCAACGGGAAGCAGGAACTTCACGCCCTTGGCGGCTGCCTTTTCGATCATGTCCTTGGCGTAGTCAAGGCGATCGGCCTCAAGAAGAGAGTTGCCGACTTCAAAGCCCTGTGCCTTTTTGAAGGTGTAGGCCATGCCGCCGCCGATGATGATAGTGTCGGCCTTTTCAAGGAGATTGTTGATAACATTTATCTTGTCGGACACCTTTGCGCCGCCCAAAACGGCCACGAACGGGCGCTTGGGATCGTCAAGAGCCTTGCCCATGATAGAAAGCTCTTTGTCAACGAGCAGACCGGAGTAAGCGGGCAGATAGGCCGCGACACCGGCAGTGGAGGCGTGGGCGCGGTGAACCGTGCCGAAAGCGTCGGAAACGAAAACGTCGGCCATGTCGGCAAGAGCCTTGGCAAAGTCAGCGCCGTTCTTCTCCTCGCGGATATCGAAGCGGAGATTTTCAAGCAGCATAAGCTGGCCGGGGCAGAGCGCGGCGGCCTTGGCGGTCGCATCCTCGCCGATTATGTCCTTGGCAAAGATAACGTCCATGCCGAGAAGCTCGGAAAGGCGCTTTGCAACGGGAGCAAGAGTGAGCTTTTCTTTCCACTCGCCCTTGGGCTTGCCGAGGTGGGAGCAGGCGATGACGGCAGCGCCGTTATCAAGGAGATACTTAATCGTGGGCAGGGCGGCCTTAATGCGCTTGTCGCTGGTGATTTCGCCCGTTTCCTTGTTCTGAGGAACGTTGAAGTCACAACGCAGAAGGACCTTCTTGCCCTTAACGTCAACATCATAAACTGTCTTCTTGCTGTAGTTCATTATATGCCTCCTATAAAATATGAATAGACTTATCAATCGGCCATTGAGCCGACACCCAGCAAGCCCGGAAAGCCTTGCTGGCGCAGCGCCTCATAGGCCAATATAGCAACGGAGTTTGAAAGGTTCAAGCTCCGAGCCTCACTTATCATGGGAATGCGTATGCACTCCTCGCGGTACTTCTCCCGCAGCCATTCGGGCAAGCCCGCCGTCTCCTTGCCGAACATCAGCGCCGCGCCCTGCGAAAAATCCGCCTCGAAATAGGACTTGGGCGCTTTGGTGGTGGCGAGGAAAAGATTTTTATCGCCGTTCTTGGCAAAATACTCGTCCAGGTTCTCATACACCGAGATATCAACGAGATGCCAATAATCAAGGCCGCAACGCTTGACGGCCTTATCGGATATATCAAAGCCGAGCGGCTTTATAAGGTGCAGTCGCGCGCCCGTGGCGGCGCAGGTGCGGGCGATAGCCCCGGTATTGTGGGGAATCTCCGGCTCTACGAGAATTATATCCAGCATCCGCTCACCTCTTCGCTTTGTTATGATTTTATCACATATCTTTTCGCTTTCCAAGTCATTTTATCACAAAAATCCGAAAAATCATGTATTTTTTTTCGGATTTATCAAGTTCTTGCATATTAGACAAATTCACGCTATAATCTGAGATATTAAGCGGGCGTTTCTTGTCATTTTGCATAGGGCGTTTTGCCCCGAAAAGGACGAATTATAATTTTACGACAGAGAAAGCTTGCAAAAACGGTGCGAGAGGTCAAATATGGAGTACATTTGCAACGATTGTCCGAGAAAATGCAACGCCTTGCGCGGGGAAAACAGCTCCGGCGGGGTGTGTATGTCCCCTGCCGTGCCGCGCGTGGCGCGCGCGGCGCTGCACTTTGGGGAAGAGCCGTGCATAAGCGGAACGCGCGGCGCGGGTACGATATTCTTCACAGGGTGTAATCTCCGCTGTGTCTACTGCCAAAACCGCGACATAAGCCGAGGACAGGGCGGCGAGCGCGTGAGCGCGGCATCACTGCGCGAGATGATGTACCGTCTGCGCGATGAGGGCGCGCACAACATTGACCTTGTGACCCCCACGCACTATACGCGCGTGATAATCGAGGCGCTGGAGGGCGCATCGCCGGGCATACCCGTGGTGTGGAACAGCTCCGGGTATGAAAGCGTGGAAACGCTCAAGCGCTTAGAGGGGCTTGTGCAGGTGTATATGCCGGATTTGAAGTACCTCAATGCGGACGCGGCGCGCCGCTACAGCGCGGCGGCGGATTACCCGGAGATAGCCACGGCGGCGATACGGGAAATGTTCCGTCAGCGCGGGAAATACGTGCTGGATGATGACGGTATGCTGACCTCGGGCGTGCTCATTCGCCACCTGGTGCTGCCGGAGCAAGAGGAGAACAGCATGGCCGTTATCGACTTCATCGAACGCGAATTTGAGCCGGGGGATGTGCTATTTTCGCTCATGAGCCAGTATACCCCCATGCCGGGACTTGAAAAGTACCCGGAGCTTACGGGGCGCGTAGACGGCAGGACAAACGCCGCGCTTATAAAATATATGCGCAGCTGCGGCATTGAGGACGGCTATTGGCAGGACATCGACTCTGCCACGGCGGAAATGATCCCCGCTTTTGACGGGACGGGCGTAAATGCGCCGTGAAGCACTTGACAAAGCGCGGGATTTGTCGGATAATTAATATATAATCGGTATACTATAAAATACGATATAAGGAGAAACGACATGAATTACAACGAGATAATGGCCGCCGCGCGCGACCAGGTAGGGCCTTACTGCAAGGTTTGCCCCGTGTGCAACGGGCGCGCCTGCGCAAACGCCATGCCCGGCCCGGGGTGCAAGTTCCCCGGCAATGTCGCCGCGAGAAACTACGACAAGTGGCAGGAGATTTGCGTGAATATGGACACGCTCTGCCCCAACTTCGCCGACCCCGATGTGAGCTTTGAGCTGTTCGGCCACAAGTTCACCGCGCCCATCTTCGCCGCACCTCTCGGCGCGCTGGATATGCACTACGGCGCGAAGTACAAGGATCAGGAATACAACGCAATCTTGATGAAAGCCGCCGCCGATTACGGCGTTATGGCGTTCACGGGTGACGGCGTTGACCCCGACATCATGAAATCTGCCGTGCGCGACAGCGGCGCAATAGGCGGCATGAGCGTGCCGACCATTAAGCCGTGGAACAAGGAAGCGGTTTTTGAAAAGCTGGATGTTGCCAACGCCGCCGGTATCTTCGCCGCGGCCATGGACGTGGACGGCGCGGGTCTGCCGTTCCTGAAGAAAATGAACCCCAACGCGGGCAGCAAAACCGTTGAGGAAATGCGCGAGATTACAGACTACGCGAAAATGCCGTTTATCATCAAGGGCATTATGACCCCGGCGGGCGCTTTGAAAGCGGCCGAGGCGGGCGCGGCGGCAATAGTCGTTTCCAACCACGGCGGGCGCGTGCAGGGCGGCGTTCCGTCCACGGCGGAAGTGCTGCCGTCGATAGTGGACGCGGTCAAGGGCAAGCTGACGATTATCGTTGACGGCGGGATTCGCTCCGGCGTGGACGTGTTCCGCGCGCTGGCTCTCGGCGCGGACGCAGTGCTGATAGGCCGCCCGATTATCCCCGCAATCTACGGCGGCGGCGCGGACGGGTTCAAGGTGTACATGGATAAAATCGTGGGCGAGCTGAAATCCACCATGACCATGTGCGGCGCGGCAACCCTTGCCGACATCAACCGCAATATGCTTTGGCTTGATAAATAAAAATAATGCTTCAACAGGCGCAGGAAACTGCGCCTGAACGTATTTGGGACAAATGTACAACCTTGTTTTCGGCCCTGTTGCCAACGATGATGTATACACAACATTTACCCTCTATACGGCAGGAGTATTATCAAAAGCACAAACACCGGAAGCATTGAAAATAAAAAAAATGTATGACCGGCTTGTTTTTTCAACGTTGAAAGCACTCTTTTATCTCCGATTTATAGGGACAATGGAGGAAGCGGCAAATTGAGCAAAAAAAAATTCGGCGCGATTATCGGCATATTGTTGCCGCAAGTGATACAGCTTATATGCCAAAATGAAAGCCGAGACGAAATAAGCGCTTCTAAGGTGCTTTATGCATCTAAGCTATATTCTGCATTGGAAGAAGAAAATAAGCATTGGCATTTGAGTACCCCGGCGCTTTATACTATCTATGTGAGCGAGCGTCTCACCGGCGCGCCGATTTTCCCGGAGGAAGCATAAATGAGCGAGCAGGGAAATTTCATGGTGTTTTGTGCCGAGCAATACAAGCCGGCAAAAAACATGACGGGCGCAGAGCCGGAACGCGTATTTACTAAATATGATGTTTGGGACTATGTATATTCCTGCTTTGAAGCTCTGCACACAACAGGAACAAATTACATCGTAAACGACATAGACGGTTATATTGCAGACAGGGAAAAAGCATAAACAAACCGAGAATTCATTTTGGGTTATGTAAACTAATTTATGTTTATTATGTTATGTATAATGTAATATGTTAATTCAGATTGGCGCATAAAAAAGCCTTCCCGCATTGGGGAAGGCTTTTGATTGTTATTGGGTTATTATGACTCAGTCGATTCTGTCGGTGTCGCTGGTTGCTGCGGCTTTTGCACCTGTCTGCTTTCCGATGCACCGCACCTGCTGCACGTCTTGTTGGAGATTTCGCACCACTGATCTGAATAAATGGTGATCCAATTACCCCAAGTATGGCCGGATGTCGTGCAATTGCTGTCAGCAATGATAGTGTTCTTGACCTCGATTTCGCTCTTTACATCTTCGTCCTTAGTGATTTCAACGGTCTTGTCGGGGACATAGACAGTGTCGGGGTTGGGGGTGGAAGCAGTAGAATCCCCGTCCATATCGTCCGGCTCTTCAATTTGAGGCGCATCTTTATCGTCCACGTCACCGTTTCCAGAATCAAGCGGTTCTTTTTGTGTTGGAAGAGCGGACCCTTCATCGCTACCGCTTTCACCCGTCGGAGGTGTGCTTTCTTTGGGAGTTTCATACTTCTCATAGTCAGCGGACTTGTTATTCTCGTCAGATCTCTTGTCTGCTTCCTCGAGGTCATCGGGGGTGCTGTCCTTAATGGAGATATCGCGGACTACGTTCTTACCGTCTTTATCAGTGGCAACCTTTACGTTTTTGGCAAGCTTTTGGATGTTACCGCTCTCGTCACGCTTGAAAAGGTCAAAGAGAGAATCCCAAAAGCCCTTTTCCTTAACATTGCCATCTGTGTCATAGGTGGTTTGTTCCTTTGTGGTCGTCAAGTCGGTAGCCTGTTTGAACTCGGCTTCTTCGCCCTCTTCGCCGAAGCTCACCTGAATGTAATAGGTGTTACTGTCATCCTCGGACTTCGCTATGCCGACATAGCCCATACCGGTAGTAGTCTTTTTGAGGGTAGGAGCGGAGGAAGAACCTGCGTTGTCAGCACCGGCTGCATCCCTTGCGAGAGGAGAACTCTCTTTCGGGGCATCTGCGCCGTAATAGTCATACGCATCATAGCAGAAGAAAAGCGTGGTTATTTCGGGGGTCTTTGCGGAGACTATTCCGCCGTCCTTATTAGTGTTAACGTACTTATCAAGCTTATCAAAATTCTCGTTGGTTATGGGCTGAATCTTCATCTTTTGTTTCTGCTGCGGGTAGATGAAGTTGGAAACCTTGACCTTGAATCTCACAACATCGCCATTGGAAAGCTCAAAGATATCGCCGATGTTAACGCCGATGCGCTTGGAGCTCATAAATGCAGAGATAGCGGTTTTGAGGGCGGAGATTTCATCGGACGAAAGGCCGATATCTTCCTTAACGTAAATCTTGCCGCCGCGAATGTAAATCTTATCGAAGTCAATTCCGGCTTTTTCGGCCTCGTCCTTATACTCGGTGAGGAGCTTCACAGCCGCGAGGTCGGCAAGCTCTATGGAGAGAACACCGTCCTCGGCATCGGCGCGGTAGCTGATACCGTTGAGACGAATGTCATCATATTCAAGGGTACGCATACGAAGCGCACACGGCTCCATAGTAGCGAGATTGAAGAAAATATTAATAGTTTCAGGCTCTTTATCCTTGTCCTTATCGGTCTTGGAAGAGTCATCGGCAAAGGCCGCAACGCCCAAGGAAAGGACGAGACAAAGCGCGAGCGCGAAGGACAAAACGCTTCTAACCGTCTTTTTCATTTCAGTTCTCCTTTACTTTTAATGCGTAATTTTAACGAGATATCGCATTTTCATATTATACGAAACGAAAATGCGAAAAATGCCGGCATTTCAGCCCACAAGTTGTACCCCGTTGTTATACTAATCACATTATATAGCACTGCGATTACATATTCAAGTATTATTCTTGCTTGGAACAAAATTTTTTACGTGGTCGCAAATAGCGGAGTAGGATTCCTCGCTGAGATCGTGTTCAAGCTTGCAAGCGTCCTCGGCGGCAACGGCTTTGTCAACGCCGAGCATGACAAGAAAGCTCGTGAGCGCCTTGTGGCGGTTGAGCATACTGGCGGCTATCGCCATGCCTTTATCGGTGAGGGTAATGAGTCCGTCCTTATCCATGGTTATATGCCCGCTTTCGCGCAAGCCCTTTGTGGCATACGAAACCGAGGGCTTTGTAACGCCGAGAAGCTCGGCAATATCAATAGAGCGGATATAGCCGTTTTTCTCCTTGAGCATGAGCATGGCCTCTAAATAATCCTCTGCCGCTTTATGAATCGCCATGATACATCACCTTTCCTTTTATATATGTGTTTTGTTATTAATAACGTTAACACATTTTAACCCTTTTTGCAAGGGGGGATAGGGTGGGCGGGGGTGACGCAGCAAAGCCTTCCCCTTGAGGGGAAGGTGGCTCGCGAAGCGAGACGGATGAGGTGTTTGTGTTCGGAGCGGCGATATCGGAACATTAACGGACGCTGTCGCGTCCTGCACCTCATCAGTCGCCTGTCGGCGACAGCTTCCCCTCAAGGGGAAGCCTTGGGCGCTGTTCGTTCAGTTCCCCAATGGGAGAGGCAAGAAAGAGACGGGCGATTTATCGGCGCTCCCCTCTTGGCAACCTCATTGGGGGGAGCTGTCAGCCGCAAGGTAGACTGAGAGGGCGGCTTCATAGCCCAGTCCCTTGCGGGGAGAGGGCTAACAAACCCTTTTAAAAATATTATTCAAATTCCTATTGACAAGCGAGGTTAGATGTGTTAAACTCACGTTCGGTTAAGGGAGCTTAACCACACTATTTGATTCCGAGTTAAGCTTCACTAACCCATTTCAAAGGCACATGGTTAGTCATGTCTAACCGTCAGAAATACCGGTTGAGGAATCAGCCGGAGAACGAAAGGGGTGAGGCAGATGTTGCCTCTTGCACTGGCAGAGCCCGGCGAGGAGAATATCATACGCAAGGTGGGCGGTTCCCCTGCCGTGAAAAAGCACTTGGAGGATTTGGGCTTCGTTGCGGGCGGCGCGGCCACGGTTGTGACGGCGCTCAACGGCAACGTGATTGTCAAGGTGAAAGAAGCGCGCGTGGCAATCAGCGAAGAAATGGCGCGCAGAATAATGGTTTAATAGGTTTACAATTAAATTTTAAGCACAGGAGGACAAGCGAGAATGAAAACACTCAAGGACGCTAAGATAGGCGAAACCGTGTCTGTTGTGAAGCTGCACGGCGAGGGGCCTGTTAAGCGAAGAATCATGGACATGGGCATTACGCGCGGCATAGAGGTTTATGTGCGCAAGGTTGCCCCGCTGGGAGACCCGATAGAGGTCAGCGTGAGAGGGTATGAGCTTTCTTTGCGCAAGGCCGATGCGGAAATGATCGAAATTGCCGAGTAAGCTTTTTCTGTCCGCAAGTTAGAGATGCTTAACTGAAAAGGAGTTAATTGAGACATGGGTAATCAGATTAGAATTGCGCTTGCCGGCAACCCCAACAGCGGCAAGACAACGCTGTTCAACGCGCTGACCGGCTCTAACCAGTTCGTGGGTAACTGGCCGGGCGTTACGGTGGAGAAGAAAGAGGGCAAGCTGAAAAAGCACGAGGACGTTATTATAATGGACCTGCCCGGCATTTATTCGCTGTCCCCCTACACATTGGAAGAGGTTGTGGCGCGTAATTACCTCATCAACGAGCGTCCGGATGCAATCCTCAACATCATAGACGGCACGAACCTTGAGCGTAACCTTTACCTCACCACACAGCTGACCGAGCTTGGCATCCCCGTGGTGGTGGCCGTGAACATGATGGACGTTGTGCGCAAGAACGGCGACAGCATAAACATAAAAGAGCTTTCCCGCGAGCTGGGCTGCCCGGTGGTGGAGATTTCCGCGCTCAAGGGCGAGGGCGTTATGGCCGCGGCGGAAGAAGCGATTGACACGGCCGCGAACGGCAAAACCGTTCCCCAGCACACCTTCTCCGGCCCTGTTGAGCACGCGCTGGCGCACATTGAAGAGGCCGTTGTACACGGTATGCCGGAAGAGCAGCAGCGCTGGTACGCGATAAAGGTGTTTGAACGCGATGACAAGGTGCTTGAAAAGCTGGCGCTGAGCGAGGATGTGCTGGCGCACGTGGAAGAGGACATTGTCGCGGCTGAAAAAGAGCTGGACGACGATGCCGAGAGCATCGTCACAAACGAGCGATACATATACATCGCCGAGATTATAAAGGGCTGCTACAAAAGGAAAAACAAGGGCGGCCTAACGACTTCCGACAAGATAGACAAAATCGTCACCAACCGCTGGCTGGGTCTGCCGATATTCGCGCTGGTAATGTATCTTGTATACTACCTCTCGATGGTAACCGTGGGCGCGGCGGCAACCGACTGGGCAAATGATGGCCTTTTCGGGGACGGCTGGCACTTATTCGGCATTGGCTCGGGCGAATACAGCGAAGTGAGCGAGGCTTGGGGCGAGGCCGACACGATAGCAGCCGGCTATGAAGCCTATATTGAAGAAAACGGCGAGCCCGCAGACGGCGTATTCACCTACGAACTTGAGGATGAGGAAACCCTCGCCGTGAGCGAAGAGGCGGCAACCGTTGATGACTACAACGCCGCGCTTACAACGCTCGAAGAGCTTGGCGGCGAGCCTGACCCCGCCGATTACGGCGTGTGGGTGCCCGGTATCCCGGCGCTTATCGGCTCTGCGCTTGAATGCGTGGGCTGTGCCGAGTGGCTGAGCGGGCTTATCCTTGACGGTATTGTGG
Source organism: uncultured Oscillospiraceae bacterium (assembly GCA_964524815.1). Lineage (GTDB taxonomy): Bacteria > Bacillota > Clostridia > Oscillospirales > Oscillospiraceae > Limivicinus. The sequence goes on along the minus strand of CAZGFK010000020.1, from coordinate 4,337 downwards.
CCGGTGTGGGCGCTGTATTGGGCTTTGTGCCGCAGATGTTGGTGCTGTTTTTGCTGCTTGCGTTCCTCGAAGCTTGCGGCTACATGGCGCGTATCGCATTCGTGCTTGACCGCGTATTCCGCAAATTCGGCCTTTCCGGCAAATCCTTTATCCCCATGCTCATCGGCACGGGCTGCGGCATTCCGGGCGTTATGGCCTCTCGCACCATTGAAAACGAGCGCGACCGCCGCATGACCATCATGACGACCACGTTTATCCCCTGCGGCGCAAAAGTGCCGTTCATCGGGATGATTGCAGGTGCTATCTTCGGCGGCTCTGCTTGGGTTGCAACATCCGCTTACTTTGTGGGCATGGCGGCAATCATCATTTCGGGCGTAATGCTGAAAAAGACGAAGATGTTCGCGGGCGAGCCTGCCCCGTTCGTTATGGAGCTTCCGGCATACCATATGCCTACGCTCGGCAACGTGCTCCGCTCCATGTGGGAGCGCGGCTGGAGCTTCATCAAAAAGGCCGGCACTATCATTCTTCTTTCTACGATTCTTGTATGGTTCACGACTTACTTCGGCTGGGTTGACGGCGCGTTTTGTATGCTCGCCGAGGACGAGATCGACCATTCTATCCTTGCCGCAATCGGCGGCGCAATCGCGTGGATATTCGCGCCCCTCGGCTGGGGCAGCTGGGAAGCGGTTGTGGCCTCTATCACGGGGCTTATCGCAAAGGAAAACATCGTCGGCACGATGGGCGTGCTGTACGGCGCAAGCGGCGACGTATACGGCACTCTCGCCGCAACCTTCACCCCCGTCATCGGGTACTCGTTCCTTGCGTTCAACCTGCTGTGCGCCCCGTGCTTTGCCGCAATCGGCGCTATCAAGCGCGAGATGAACAACTCCAAGTGGACTTGGTTCGCAATCGGCTACCAGTGCGGCTTTGCCTACCTCGTGGCGCTGATGATTAACCAGTTCGGCGGGCTGTTCACCGGCAATGTGAGCGTAATCGGCCTTATCGTTGCAATCGCAGTGCTCGCGGGCATGGTTTATATGCTCGTGCGCCCTTACAAGGAAGCCGACAAGCTCACGACCAAAATCTAATTTCGCTAATTGCTTAATTTCTTCATAGAGGAGTTGATTCCATGTTTAGCTTTATCGCCGCAAACCTTTCCACTATCCTTATTTGCATTGTACTGATCGCCATAGTCGTTTCCATATGCGTTTACCTTGTCAGGCAAAAGCGACAGGGAAAAAGCTCCTGCGGCGCGGGCTGCGCGCACTGCGCAATGCACGGTACGTGCCACTCGTGTCAAAAGGGCTGAGTTAATCGGCTCTGTGTAAGAAAAGGGGATTGCAGTTCTACACCTCTCTGCAATCCCCATATTCTATTTCTATTTGCGGAGCAACAGAAATAAAACATAGGGATTAAAAAACAACCATAACAAAGGAGAAGCAACCATGTACGAAACGACAATCAAGGTAGAGGGCATGATGTGCTCGATGTGCGAGGCGCACATTAATGACGCTGTACGCGCCGCTGCGGCAACAAAAAAGGTTTCCTCCTCGCGCAAAAAGGGGGAAACCGTGATATTGACCGAAAATGAGCCGGACATTGACGCGATAAAAAGCGCAATCGCCGCCACGGGCTACCCCGTGGGCGAGGCAAGCGTAAAAGCTTACTCCAAGGGCGGGTTATTCTCTAAACGGGGATAATAGTAATTCACAAGCAAGTCCACGCACGCGCCGTAGCTTTTCATGCCGAGGGTTTGATCGTAGCTTTGCAAGAAGCCCTCATAAACCGTGTTAGAAACGGTCTGCACAGGCGTGTCAAACTGCCGCCAGTAGGCGTTATTGAGACTTAGATCGCGCCGGACGGCTTCATCAAGCGAGTGGTACACCTCTTCCCAAGCGGCGTAATCGGCCGAATGGAGCGCATTGCCGAGGTGCGTATAGGCTAAAAGCGCGGCAGAGTAGCAATAATCCACATCATGAGAGCGCAAGGACGCGAGCACGGCAACGAAATTCGCTTCCTGCTCCTTGGCAACGCCGCGCTGATGCGCAAGCTCGTGCGCAACCGTGGACGCGAAGAGCGCCGGGGGAAAGTCCGTATTAACATTGGCTTCCGCCGTAAAGGGGAAGAAAAAGCCCGTGAAATCAATATAGCTCATGACGCGCGAGGCAATCATGCCCTTTGCCGCCACGTCAGCCCCGGCAAGGCAGGGAAAAGCGTCAACTGTGTTTTCATAAAGCGAAGAAGAACGGGCGAGCACGGCGGCGCGGTCGCAGACATACAGCCCCGCTTCATTGCGCCTGACCTCTACGCCGTATTCGTTGCTTAAATCGGCAAAATGCCGCGTGACCGCTTCAAGCTGTTCGGTGGTTATAGGGTCGGCGGGGAGGCCGCTTTGGGTGAGAAAATCGTCCCCGTAATAATAAACGCCCCACATGAGGCAATATCCCGCGTAGATAGTCACACCGAGGGAGAGAAGCTGCGCCGCGAGGCGGTACGCTCCCCTGCCGCTCGCCTTGCCGCGCGCAAGGCGAAGGATCGCAATCATAACGCGCGCGATAACCGCCGCGACAAGAAGCGCGATAATAAGCTCCGCCACGGAGAACGGCACGTGCGCCGTCAGGCGAGACAGGAAGCCGTGAACCGGGCGGACAACGCCCTTTGAGATGCGCGCCATAAGTGCGCCGTTAGGGCGCAGGGCAACAAACAGCGCAATAAGCGCGAGCGACACGAGCGCCGCCGTATGCGCCACGGGGCAGAGCGCGTACCAAGCCAGCAAGCGGGCGCGAAGATTCGGTTTTTCTGATGTCATTTTCATATGTACATATTACTACAACCCAGCGCTTATATCAAGCGCCGGGTTGTAGGGTTTAGATGGGGTTTGCCCGATTAGATTATATTGAACACGGCTTCGCAGCTGCCGTCCGCGAAGATAAACTCAATTTCGTGCGTGCCGGGGTCAAGAGCTTTCAAAACCTCGGCGGCAATGACGACTTCGCCGTTCTCGCTCACTTCAAATTCAACCTCTTCCCCGTCTATGAGGACTTTTATAACCTCGTCGGAATTGAGCTTGAATGCTAATTCTTCGGCAGAACCGGCCGCCCATGCGGCGTTATTGCCGATGATGACATAATAGCGCGCGCAAAGCGGCTGTGCCGCAGACGCGGCGGCAACCGCGGTCACGGACGGCACGTAAGAGCCGACTATGACGGTAGTTTTGTCAAGATAGAATGTGCCGGTCTTGGAATCACGCTCCATGGTTTCCATTGTAACAGAGCCTTTAGATGTGAGCTTAGATGTATCAAAGACGAAATTTTCCTTGCTTCCGCCGTCTCCCGCACCTATTCCATCGCCGATGTATTTGCCGTAATCCATTACAGGCTCATTGTTTGTTGTGACCTGCGCATTGTCGGATATGGTGACAGTGCCGACACTGCCACCGATGCCGCTGCCTATTGCCGCACCGCCCTTAGCATTGGCTTCAACCTTTGCATCGCCGGAGATAACGATATCATTTGCATGATTATCCTTTCCGGCAGAAGAACCGCTGCCGATCGCCGCGCCATTAACCCCGGAAGTAGCTTTCACCGTGCCGCCGGAAATGTGTATACCGTCAGCACTGCCGCCGCTGCCGCTGCCTATTGCCGCACCGGATTTATTTGAACCGGCCGTAACATTGCCGCCTTCGATATTGATATTGCTCGTGCCGTTATTCTGAGAGCTACCTATACCCGCGCCTTGACCTTGTGCATCGGCGTTAAGGCTTCCGTTGCCGTCTTTGTCGGTTATAGTAAGAGTACCGTTGCTCGTGTTATTGTTTTTCTCAAGCGCCGCATGGTTGTTTTCAGTGTTATCAACCTTCAACTCATTTTTACCATCCAGCTCTATATTAACATTACCGTCACCCGTGACCGAAACAGGGGCTTTATCCGTTTCTATGCCGCCTATGGAAATATCCAAATTATCAAAGGTTACATTTGCCGTGGCGTTTTCCGCGGCGGAAATCGTGACGGTGTTAGTATCGGAAGTACCGGAGATAACAGGGGCAGAGTCGGCTTTAGAAACTTCGCCCTGCGAAACATTTTGTCCGCTTTCGGTTGCGGAAACGGATATATCGCCTTGTGCTATATCCCAGTTATCCGCAAAGGCCGCCGCGCCGAGAGAGAGCATAAGGCACAGCGCAAGCGCGAGCGAAAACAGGCTTTTAAGTATCTTCTTCATTGTTCTTCCTCCTGTTGATAATAGTCCGAAATCGGGTGGAGTGCGCAGCATAATTCATGCGGAAGCAGGATTAAATCGCATTTTCCAACGGAAAATGCGCAATATGCCGGCATATTGCG
>CAZGFK010000019.1:17584-24774 GCA_964524815.1 uncultured Oscillospiraceae bacterium | reverse complement strand
CTTTTCATCTTGCACTCTTGCCGTAACCGTGGTATATTACTATCTCACGCGAAATACTAAGGGAGAAACGGCTATGACGAAAAAACAGCTTTCATATAATATTCAATATGCGCTCATGCAGGGGCTTTACTGGCTGGGCTTTTGCGCGTGTGTGGCGTTTGCGGCGGTATATATGCAGCACAGGGGCTACACCAACTCCGAAATCGGCCTCACTATCGCCCTTGGTAACATCATCGGCGTGGCGCTTTCGGCGTGGCTCGGCTCACTTGCGGACAGAAAAGGCCGCACGGGGCTTTTCGCCGCGCTTATGGCCTTGGTCGCGGGGCAGCTTATTATACAGGGCACATTCACGTTTATTAAAGATTCGTCCGGCTTTGTCGCGGTGGGGTACTGCCTGTATCTTGCCTTTGTCAACGCCGGGGGCGGGCTTGTAAACCAGCTCAGCTTTGAGCTTCAAGCGGAATGCGGCCGCGTAAACTTCGGCACGGCGCGCGCCCTCGGCTCGCTTTTCTATTCGCTGGGCGCTACGGTGATAGGAGCGCTTTTGGAAGCGTACACACCCGCCGCACTGCCGCTCGCTGCCGGGACGGGTATGCTGTGTCAGCTCGTTTTGCTCTTCGCCCTCTCCATGGAGCTTGGGCGCGGTGCAGTCAGCGCCGATGCGCGCGCAACCCCCGGCAAGGACGGGGGCGAAGCTTCCTCGCTTATTGACTTTTTCCGCAACAACCGCCGCTACACGCTGATGATGTTCGGCATGGGAATACTCTTCATCTCCCAAAACCTTGTCATAACCTTTTTCATCAACGTTGTTCGCGCCGCCGGGGGCGACATGGCGGACATGGGGCGCATTACGGGCTTCATGGCGATTATGGAGCTGCCCACGATGCTTCTTTTCGACCGCATTTCCCGCCGGATAAGCGCACCGGCGTGTATGCGCATTGCGTCCGTGGGCTTGGTGCTCAAAGCGCTGGCCTTTGCCCTCGCCACAAGCGTTTCGGGGCTGTACGCGGCGTGCCTGCTGCAAGCGGTGTCCTTCGGGCTTATAACGCCCGCGTCCGTGCGCTATTCCGATCTCTACATCCCCGCCAAGGACGCGGCCAAGGGGCAAACAGTTGCCTTTGCGATGACTACCCTTGGCTCGGTTTTCGCAGGGAGCGTAGGCGGCATACTCTTTGATAACTTGCCCGTGCGCACAGCCCTCTTGGTCGGCACTGCCGTGGCCGTTGCGGGCGCGGTGGTGTGCATCGGCTTTTCAAAGCCGGAAAGAGAAATAAATGATAAAAACGCATGAATAATGCTTCGATTACAGCAAAAACCGTCTCGAAAAACGAGACGGTTTTTGCATTTTTACATTATCACTCCGTTATCTCCCCGTGTAGATTCCGCTGGAATTCGCGCGCGAGCTCTTCGCCGGATAAGCCCCGCTCCAAAAGCCACATGAGCTTCGTCACGGCGGCCTCGGTGGTCATATCCCCGGCGGGGATAGCCCCGCAGTCGAGCGCGCGCCGCCCGACCTCGTAGGCGGTCATGTCGGTGGCCTCATACAAGCACTGGCTGCACACCGCCACGCTCACGCCGCGCGCAACAAGCGCGCGTATCTGCGCCACAACGTCACGCCGCAAAAAGTTAATCCCGCCCGAGCCGAATGCTTCTATCACAAGTCCCTTGCAACCCGCGTCCGCAAACGCGGAAAACAGGCGCGGGTCAACGCCGGGAATAAGCTTCATGAGCGCCACGCGGGAGCTTACAGCGTCCTCTAAGCGCGCTTCCTCGTCCCTCACGGGGATAAGCTCGCGGCGGATGAAAAGCCCGTGGGCATTAATCTCCGCCACGGCGGGGAGATTGACGCTTTCAAAGGCGTTGAACGCCGTTGTGCGCACCTTCACCGCGCGGCAGCCCAAAAACACCTTCCTGTCAAACGCGATGAACACCCCGCTCACGCCGGAGGCTGCCATTGCAAAGGCGCATTGCAAATTGGCATACGCATCGGAAAGTATGCTGCCGATAGGCGTTTGACTGCCCGTGAGGACAACGGGGCAATCTATCCCCGGCAGCATAAAGGTGAGCGCCGAGGCCGTGTAGGCCATGGTGTCCGTGCCGTGGGTTATGACAATGCCGTCATACTCGCGCCGCTTATCGAAAATGCAGCGGGCGATAAGCGCCCATTCCTCAGGCTGAATGTTGCTGGAATCGAGGGTTAAAAGGGAGTGTACGGTTATATTATAGCTTTCATGCCCCGGAAATTTCAGCAGCCGCCCCTCGTCCTCACCGGGCTGCAACCCCTGCTCGGACGCAACGGACATTATCGTGCCGCCGGTGGTAATAAGCAGAATTTTCTTTCTCTCGTCCATAGTTCAACTCTCCTCTTCCCCGTAAATGCTCTTGACCGTGCTTTGCGCACAGCTTATGAAGCTTTTAATGGTATGCTCGTTTTGCCGCGCGCCGTTGACGACTATCCCCAAGTGCCGACAGGCAGCGGGCGCAAGGGGCAGCGCGAGCACGTGCTCGCTTATGCCGTCCATAATGAGCTTAGAGAGCACGCTCACGCCCAGCTCATGCGCCACCATGGACGCGATAGATGCATCGTCCAAGCCCGTATAGCGAAAGTGCGGGTTAATGTGATGCGTATGCGAGGAGAGCACCGGCATAATATCAAGCTCCTGCCCGTCGGACGGCATCAAAAACTCACGCCCGTCAAACATCTCCACCGGGAATGCCCCGCCCACAAGCTCCACATCCGCCGGGAGTATGGCAAGCAGGGGGTCATCGTGCAAATCAACCCAGTTCATGCCCTGGCAAAGGGACGGCTGATAGCTGACAATGGCGCAGTCAAGCTCATCATTGCGCACGGCGTTATACCCGTCCTGCATACTGCCGGTTGTGATAAGCACATCTATCTCCGGGCTTATGCGCCGAAGCTCGGAGAGTATGGCGGGCAGCCATTGGCGCGATACGCTCGCGTATGCCCCGAGTCTGAGCACGGATCTGCTCTTTTCCACAAGCCTATCCACGCCCCGCTCCAGCTCGTCCGAGGCGCGCACAAGCGCCGTCATAAGCGGCATAAGCTCGCGCCCGGCGGGCGACAGGCGCACGCCGCCCTTGCTCCGCACCAGGATTCTTACGCCCAGCTCATCTTCAAGGGAGTTCATCATGTGCGTCAGCCCCGACTGGGTGTAGCCCATGGCTTCCGCCGCCGCCGTGAGGCTGCCTTTTTCCAGCGCTGTCAAGAGCGCCGCTACTTTTTTAGTGTCCATAATTGTTAATCATTTCACTTTCTTATGATTGGGAGCTATATATTACAATATCTAATGATAAACATAAAAATGTGGCGTTTTGAATTTTGCCTCTCCGGTGTTATAATCCCGTTAAGATTATTAGATAATCTGTAAAACATTCGCAAAGAGAGGTATGAATATGGAAAACAAACGCGGTTCGTGGGGTAGCAATCTCGGCTTCATTCTCGCCGCCGTCGGCTCGGCCGTGGGGCTGGGCAACATTTGGGGCTTCCCGTATAAAATGGGCAAGAGCGGCGGGTTCACATTTTTGATTGTGTATCTTGTTCTCGCCGTTATAGTTGGTATGACCGTTATGGCAAGCGAGCTTGCCCTGGGACGCAAAACCGGCACGGGCGTTGTAGGCGCATATAAGGCCGTAAGCCAAAAGTATAAATGGGTCGGCTGGCTTGGAATAATAGCGCCGTTTCTCATTATGAGCTTTTATTCCGTGCTCGGCGGCTATTGTATGCAGTACATGAGCCTTAACCTTGCAGAGCTTGGCTTCGGCTTGAGCGGTCTTTTCGGCAACGCAATCACGGGGTCTGACACCTTCGGCGCTATGCTTACAAATCAGTTCGGCTGCGCGCTCTTCACGCTCTTATTCCTCGGCCTTTGCATGATAATCGTCAAGGGCGGCGTTTCCGGCGGCATTGAGAAGTTTAATAAGATAGGTATGCCGGCGCTCTTTATCATGCTCATCGTTGTCATCATCCGTTCGCTCACGCTCCCGAACGCTGTGGAGGGCTTGAAATTCATGTTCGTGCCCGGTTACGCTGTAGAGGGCGGGTTTATCGACAAAGCGCCCGATCTCATCTCCGTGCTCGGCACGGCGGGCGGGCAGATGTTCTTCTCCCTGTCGCTCGCAATGGGCGCGATGATCACCTACGGCTCGTATCTCGACAAAAAAGAGGATCTTGTTAAAAACTCCGTCATCATCGTGGTGTGCGATACGCTTGTGGCGCTTATGGCCGGGCTTGCGGTTATCCCCGCCGCCGTTGCAAACGGCATTAACAGCGGCATCCCCGTGAATGAAATCTCCCTCGGCGGGCCGAAGCTCCTTTTCGTCACGTTGCAGGACGTTTTCTCCAACATGGGTCCCACAGGGCCGCTCTTCGGCGTTATCTTCTATCTGCTTGTCATCATCGCAGCCATCTCCTCGGCAATTTCTCTCATGGAAGTTATCGCCGCCTACTTTATAGATAAGCGCGCGGCACAGGGCAAGAGCGTGGATCGCACGAACATCGTTCTCTGGGCTTCCGCCGCAATCTTGGTAGAGGCTATCTTGGTGGCCGTTGACGGCCTCGGCGCTAACGGAGTGTGGGTGCCGTTCCAGAGCTGGTTTGGCGTGGACACTTGGAACGACTGCTGGCTTGACTTCATGGATTGGTGGTCTGAGGGGCTTGCGATGCCCGTGGGCGCGATGCTCATGGCGCTTATGATAGGCTGGGAAATCAAGTGCGACTTCGTGCTGGACGAAATCCACTCCGGCCACAACTCCAAGTTCTTTGATACGTTCTATCGCGTTTGCATGAAGTGGCTCGTTGCGCCGCTGATGGCGCTGGTCTTTGCCGGGCAGATGATGGACTTCTTCGGCAAGGTCAATGACGGTGTGCTGTACGGCATCGCGTTCGGTACACTGCTGGTATTCTTCATCTACACGCTCATCGGCAAGAAAGCCGACAACAAAAAATAAAAACCACTCTGCAAATACCGTAATTCGCTCCGGTGTCGGCGGTCTTTATGACCGCCGACATTGTTATTATCAGCTTGGCAAAACCGTCAGGGGGTCAACTCCCGTCAGCTTAATAGGTCGCCGACATTGTTATTCATATATATTATGCTTCATGAATAACAATGCACGCCCGTCCCCTTTTTTTCGCGAAAAAGCAGGCAAAAACGAAGCGCAAAACCACGATATTATTCATTTTTTCATAAAGAACGCGTTAAGATATCGAAGCTCTATGTTAACGCCGTTAACGCTTCTTTATGCCGCGCCCCGCCCTTTTTGCCCCGAAAGCCGAGGGTAGGCAAAGTGCAAAAGTGCCGAAAAAGCCTTGCAGAATGCGGAATTTAGGGATTTAAAGCGCTTGTTAAATATTTCTCTTTCTTATGATTGCCAATATCCATTAGATTTTCTCATCATAAACATAATAATGTAGAGTTTCGTAAAATGCAAGCAAAAGTTTATAATTATGCCTACATTGTTAATGCCGCCGAATTATAAAGCACGCACGGCGCGCGGTATCGGCAGGGCATTTATGAAAAGTGAGGTATGAATATGGAAAACAATCGCACGTCCTTTGGCAGCAACCTCGGCTTTATTATGACGGCCATCGGTTCCGCTGTCGGTTTGGGCAACATTTGGGGCTTCCCGTACAAGATGGGTAAATGCGGCGGCTTTACCTTCCTTATAGTTTATCTTTGCCTCGGCCTTTTAGTGGGCATGGCCGTTATGGCAAGCGAGCTTGCCCTGGGTCGCAAGACCGGCACGGGCGTTGTCGGCGCATATAAGAAGGTCAGCCAAAAGTATAAATGGATAGGCTGGCTGGGGCTGCTCTCGCCGCTGCTCATCATGGGCTTTTACTCTGTTCTCGGCGGTTACTGCATTCAGTATATGTGCCTTAACCTTGCAGAGCTTGGCTTTGGCCTGAGCAACCTCTTCGGCGGCGCAATCGCCGGCAGCAACACCTTCGGCGCAATGCTCGAAAACCAGTTCGGGTGCGCGGTGTTCACGGCGCTGTTCCTGGGCTATTGTATGTACATCGTTATGCGCGGTCTCGGTGACGGCATTGAAAAGTTCAACAAGGTCGGTATGCCCGCGCTTTACATCATGCTTTTGGTCGTTATCGTGCGTGCGCTCAGTCTCCCCAACGCTTCCGAGGGCTTGAAGTTCATGTTCGTCCCCGGCTACGCGGTTGACGGCGGCTTCATCGAAGAATCCCCCAGCTTCATTTCCGTGCTCGGCATTGCGGGCGGGCAGATGTTCTTCTCCCTCTCTCTTGCAATGGGCGCTATGATCACCTACGGCTCTTATCTCAGCAAGAAAGAAAATCTCGTTAAAAACTCCGTTATCATCGTCTTTTCCGACACGCTGGCTGCGTTCATGGCAGCCTTGGCCGTGCTGCCCGCCGCCGTTGCAAACGGCATTAACAGCGGCGTTGCCCCGGCTGACATCGCACTCGGCGGCCCGAAGCTCCTGTTTGTCACCTTGCAGGACGTTTTCTCCAACATGGGACCCACAGGCCCGCTCTTCGGCGTTATCTTCTACCTGCTTGTTATAATCGCGGCCGTTTCCTCCGCCATATCCCTTATGGAAGTTGTTGCAGCGTACTTCATTGATAAGCGCACCGCCCTCGGCAAGAGCGCCGACCGCAAAAAGATCACCATTGCCGTTTCCTGCGTAATGCTGGTTGAGGCGCTCATCGTGGCGCTCGACGGTCTCGGCACGAACCCGATTTGGCTGCCGCTCAAGGACAGCGTTGTGGCCGGCACCTGGAACGCCGACTGGCTTGACTTCCTCGATTGCATCTCCGAGGGTATCATGATGCCGATTGGCGCAATGCTCATGGCGCTTATGATAGGCTGGGAGCTTAAGCCCGATTATATGCTTGAAGAAATCCACTCCGGCACGAAGAACAAGTTCTTTGATATCTTCTACCGTGTGTCTATCCGCTTCCTCGTGCCGCTGGCGATGGCGCTGGTGCTCGCAGGTCAGCTTTCCGACTTCTTCCCGCTCACGAACGGTATGCACTATGTAATCGCGTTCGGCGTGCTGGCGGTATTCCTCGTCTACACGCTCATCGGCAAAAAAGCACCCGCAAAAGAATAACAAGACAATATAATCCTTCCTCAACGCGCGGCTTCATGCCGCGCGTTGTTCGTTTTGCGCGCCGATTCCCCTCCGCCGCGTTGTTC
>CAZGFK010000019.1:0-17484 GCA_964524815.1 uncultured Oscillospiraceae bacterium | reverse complement strand
CGCGTTGTTCGTTTTGCGCGCCGATTCCCCTCCGCCGCGTTGTTCATTTTGACCCCGCCGCTTCCGCGCGTGCGTATATTTTGTGAAAAAACGAAAGATTTTACGCATTTTCATCGGCTTATATCTTGCAATTTACGAAAGTGTTATATACAATGTAATTATAATATAAACCCTATAGGAGGCTGGCATTATGCTCGACCCCAAGTTTGCCAAGGATCAATTCAAGCTCGACAGCGCCCTTGTTTCCTGCGGGCCTTACGGCTTCGGCCATATTAACTCCACCTATCTCGTTGTTACCGAAAGTGGGAGGCGCTATATCCTGCAGGGGATAAACAGTCGCGTGTTCGCCGATGCGGCGGGGCTTATGCGCAACATCGCCGCCGTAACGCGCCATATCGGCGCAAAGCAGAGTGACCCGCGCGGCTGCCTGCACCTTGTCCCCACATTGGACGGCGCGGACTTTTACACCGACCCTGACGGCGAAAGCTGGCGTATGTACGACTTTGTAGAGGGCAGCCTCTGCCTACAGCAGCCGGAGAGCGCGGAGGATTTTTATCAAAGCGCGGTAGCCTTCGGCGCATTCCAGCAGCAGCTTGCCGACTTCCCGGCGCAAACCCTGTGCGAAACTATTCCCAACTTCCACAACACCCCCACGCGCTTTGCCGCGCTCCGCGAGGCCGTGGGAAAGGATGTTTGCGGGCGCGCCGCTTCATGCGAATATGAAATCCGCGAATATCTCGCGCGGGAAAAGGACGCTTGCGCCCTCACCGATATGCTCGCGCACGGCGAGCTTCCCTTGCGCGTGACGCACAACGACACGAAGCTTAATAACGTAATGCTCGATGAAAAGACCCGCAAGCCCCTTTGCGTCATCGACCTTGACACGGTTATGCCCGGCCTCATGGCCTACGATTTCGGCGATTCGATACGCTTCGGCGCGTCCACGGGCGCAGAGGACGAGCAGGATTTATCTCGCATCACGCTGGACATGGGGCTATATGAAACGTTTACGCGCGGCTTCATGAGCGTATGCCCCGATATGACGGATAACGAGGTCAAAAGTTTGCCGCTGGGCGCAAAGCTTATGACGCTTGAATGCGGCGCGCGCTTTTTGACGGACTATTTAAGCGGCGATGTGTACTTTGCCGTACACCGTTCCGGCCACAACCTTGACCGCTGCCGCACGCAGCTGAAGCTTGTGCAGGACATGGAAGCGCATTGGGACGAGATGAACGCCGTGGCGCTCCGTGCGCGCGCGGAAAGCCGCTGATTTTCACCCCCGGCAAAAATAAATTTCGGGAGGGCAGAGCATGGACAGCGCAAAGGGCATGAACGTATTTATAAACAGCGACAAGCTCAAACGGCTTTTGACAAGCCTATACCTTGTCGCCGGGATACAGACGAACATTTACGACAAAAACGGCGTGGATATTCAGCTTTTCGGCAACCATGCGGACTTTTGCCGCGTGATGAACGTTTCTCCCGCCGGGCATGAGCGCTGCTTAAAATGCGACCGAGAGGGCGTGCGCCGCTGCGCCGAGACGCGCAAGCCCTACCGCTATCGCTGTCACGCGGGGCTGTGGGAAGTGATTATCCCCATTTTCGACAGCGGTGAGCCTGTGGCCTTTCTCTCGTTCGGCCAGCTTTTGGACGACGCGCCCTACCGCGAGCAGTGGCACACCACGCTTTCCACCCTCTCCTGGTACGATGGAGACATTTTGGAGCTGCGCGACTGCTTTTGGCGCTTGCAGTGCTTATCCGAGCAGCGGCGGCGGGCGTATGAGGATGTGCTGCTCGCCCTCACCTCGTACATACAGCTTGAGCGCATTATCCGCTCGACAGAGCTGAGCGATGAACAGCGCTTGGAGGAGTACATCGACAAGCACTACATGGAAAAGCTCTCTTTGAAGAAAATGAGCGAGGATTTGCACATCGGCACAACCAAGCTTTGCGCCTTGGCAAAGAAAATAAGCGGAGACGGGAGCATTACAAAGCTCACATCCGCCCGGCGCGTGGAAGAGGCTAAGCTGTTGCTTTACGACAGGCGCTTATCCGTGGCCGAGATTGCAGAGCGCGTCGGCTTTTCCGATTATAACTACTTCACGAAGATTTTCAAAAAGACCGTCGGCGTAACCCCGTCACAGTACCGAAAGCACACCGCAAACGGCGAAAACGTCGGTTTTAAAAAGTAAAATAGCGTGCTATGCGAAAGATTTTACTTATTTCTGTATAATTTTTTATATACTTAGCAAAAACAAACAAGTATAATAAGCTTATAGGGTGGGTAAAATAATCAATTTAGTCAAAATGATTATTTTGTCCCCAAGCCGAAAATTCTGTGAACAAGGCAGAAATGCTTTATCAAAATCAAACTAAAAAGGAGACCAAACAATGAAGAAGATTCTTGCACTGCTTATGGCTCTCGTCATGGTGTTCGCACTGTGCGCCTGCGGCCAGAGCGCAGCCCCGGCAGAGGAAGCTCCCGCTGCCGAAGCCCCCGCAGCAGAAGAAGCCGCTGTCGCCGATGAAATCACGCTTGACGTTATCATCTGCCAGTACGGTAACAACACCCAGGATTGGTTCCTCGGCTCCGGCATGAACGGCACGAACTTTGTCGATAAGTTCGAGTCCGAGAACCCCGGCGTGAAGCTCAACCTCGAGGTTGTTTCCTGGAACGATGTTTACACCGTTGTTGACACCCGCATTGCCAGCGGCCAAGCCCCTGACATTCTCAACATTGACGTTTTCGCAAACTACGCAAATGATGGCCTGCTGATGCCCGTTTCCGAGTACTGCCCGGACGAACTGTTTGCAGACTTCTTCCCCTCTTTCATTGACCAGTCCGTTATCGACGGCGTATGCTGGGCCGTTCCCGACCTCGCTTCCGCCCGTGCCCTTTACTACAACGTAGATATGTTCGAGGAAATGGGCATTGACGTTCCCACCACTTGGGCAGAGCTTGAAGATGCCAGCCAGACCATCCTTGACTTCTACGGCGGCGAAGTATACCCCTGGGGTATTGATATGACCACTGACGAAGGCCAGGCAGCATTTGCTTACTACACTTGGGCAAACGGCGGCGGCTTTGTCGATGCCGACGGCAACTGGGCCATCAACTCCGATGCAAACGTTGAAGCTATCGAGTACGCAATCGGCCTTGTAAACAACGGCTACACTAACCCCAACCCCGAAACCCAGACCCGTTACGACCTCCAGGATATGTTCGCGGCCGGCAAGCTCGCAATGTGCATTGCCCCCAACTCCATGCCCACCTACTGCGCCGATAAGGGCACCACGGTCACCATGGCCACTGCCGCTATCCCCGCAAACGAGGGTATGTCCAGCTCCTCTGTCGGTGTTATGGACCGCGTAATGGCGTTCAAGGATGAGTCCGCTCCCGATCAGGCCGCCCGTAACGAGGCCATCGGCAAGTTCCTCACCTTCTTCTACAACCCCGAGAACTACGTCGGCTGGGTCAGCATGGAAGGCTTCCTCCCCGCTGTTAACTCCGCTGTCGGCGCTCTTGTCGAGTCCGATCCTTCCTTCTCCGCATGGCTTGACGTTCTCAACTCCTGCCAGTTCTACCCGACCGCAAAGGGCGAGTGGGATCAGGTTAAGCAGGGTGTCATCGCCGCCGAGCAGAACGCTCTCACCGGTGCCGATGTCCGCGCAGAGCTTGACGCTCTCCAGGCCTCTCTTGTCGGCTGATAAAGCAATAACCTAAACTAACAAACAGCACTCAAGGGGGCGGGTCAAAGCCCGCCCCCTTGTTCTTTTTCAAACGCTGTGCGCGCATTTGTCGAGCAGCGCTTGAAAAAGGATATAATTTTTTAAATCGACTATATAAATTCTACAGAAAGAAGGTTGAGGAGTGAACAACAGACTTGGCAAAAGGGTAGAGCCTTATGTATGGCTTCTGCCGAGCATTATTCTCATGGCGATTTTCCTTGTCTACCCGATACTCATCGTTTTTAAGCTCTCATTCAGCGAGATTTCCAAATCCGGCGTTGTGGGCGGGTTTATAGGGCTTCAAAACTTTAAAGATGCCGTGTCGCTGCCCGCGTTCAAAGTGGTTATGAAAAACACCGCCGTGTGGGTTGTGGCCGTTGTGGGACTTTCCACGATTTTGGGCTTTATCATCGCGATGGTGCTCAACCAGGAGTTTCGTGGGAGAAAAATCGCGCGCGCGATAGTCGTTTTCCCGTGGGCGACCTCGCTTGTTATCCAAGCCTCGGTTTGGAACTACATAATCAAGTACGAATACGGCAACCTCAACAATATTCTCCTCAACCTCGGCATCATCAAAGAGGCCATTAACTGGCGCTCCTCGTTCCAAATCGAGTTTATGTGGGAGTGCTGGGTAGGTATCTTCGTCACTATCCCGTTTGTCACGTTCTGCGTGCTGTCGGGCTTGCAGTCTATAGATACTTCGCTCTACGAAGCGGCGGACATTGACGGGGCAAGCTTTTGGGATAAGCTTTTTAACATCACTATCCCCCTTGTAAAGCCCTCGCTCACGGTTTCCACCGTGCTTAATATCATCTACGTTTTCAACTCTTTCCCCATCATCTTCACCATGACCAAGGGCGCGCCCGCAAACCAAACGGACACGCTTGTGACGTACCTATATATGCTCAACTTCTACGACAGGAAGAAAGGCCCGGCAACGGCCTTATCCGTAATAGGGTTTTTGATTTTGTGCATCTGCGCGGGCATCTACATGGTGGGCGTTATGAAAAAGGAGGAAGAATAAATGAAATCCTCTCTTAAAAAGACCAATCGTATTGCCCTTTGGCTTGTTATTCTCTCATTCGCGGCGGCGCTTATTCTGCTGTGCCTGCCTGCGTATAACATGAACTCCGCCGTTTACACCAAGAAATCTGCCAACACCTTTGTGGGCGATGAAAAGTATAACGAGGTTTTAGCGGAAGTGAACGCCGTGGCAGAAAGCTACCGCGCGGACGGCCTTGAAGTGGAGCTTAAGGAAGAGGTAATCGAGCGTACAAACTCCAAGGGCGAAACCACCAGCATGGTAAGCTTCACGCTCAACCAGTCCTTCACCAAGAGCGCGCTGGACTTTGTTTCGGCGGGTATAAGCTCCTCTTGGGTCATTATGCTGATGCTGTTGCTTCTTGCAATGTCCGCTGCGTGCTCTATCCTCGGCAGCGCGTGGAGCTTGGAAACGCCCCAGCGTGAGCTTTACTCCCGCGAGCACAGTATGCGCACGGCGGGCGAGGTGTCGGCGCTGCTGGCTATGCTGTGCGTGCCGGTATTCATGATGATGAACACCTATACCCTTTCCCGCCGGATAACGCTTTATTCCTCCGGCATTGCCGAAGAGGGCAAGGACGCGCTTTACACCGCGCTTGACCGTTTCCTGTTCGATTCCCTCGCGGGCGATAACATAGCCTCGGCGCTCAAAGCGCTCACCTTTGAGGCGACCCCCGCCGTGTGGCTGGCGCTGGCGTGTATGTTCCTTATGCTTTTGGGCGCGGTGCAGCTGCGCCACGGCACGGTTCAGCCCACGCTTTTACGCGGGCTTCTGTATGCGTTTATAATCGTGGTATGCGTAATCATCCTTTACCCGTACTATGTCATGGTTGTGTCCGCATTCCGCTCCAACGCCGAAACCAATGATATGTATTTCCAGCATATCTTCCCCACGGAGTGGCTTTTCTCCAACCTTACGCACATTATGAAGCGCGGCGTACCCCGCTTCCTGTTAAATTCCCTGCTCATCGCGGGCGGCGCAACGGGGATTGCGCTCCTCTGCGGCATTCCGGCGGCATACGCCATGGCGCGCATGAATTTCAAGGGCAAGAACATTTTCCTCGGCTTTGTCATCATGAGCCAGATGTTCTCCCCCGTGGTTTTGCTTATCGGCATTGCCCAGCTCATGAGCTCCCTGAAGCTCAATGACTCCATTGTCGGCCTCATGCTGATAAACGCGGCCTTTAACCAAGCGTTTGCCATTTGGCTTTTGCGCGGCACGTTTGTCTCCATCTCCCCCGAAATGGAGCAAGCCGCGAGGATAGACGGCTGCACCACACTCGGCTCGCTCATCCATGTGCTCCTTCCCATGGCCGCGCCCGGCATTGTGACCACGCTTATCTTCGTTTTCATAAACGCGTGGAACGAGTACACTATTTCCACCGTGCTCATCTCCACCACGGCAAACCGCCCCATCACTGTCGGTATCACGCAGTTCTCGTCCTTTAACATGATAGAGTGGCAATATCTCTTCGCCGCGTCCTTGCTGGCGACTATTCCCGTTGTCATCCTCTTCATGTGCATTGAAAAGCACCTCACCTCCGGCCTCACCTCCGGCGGCGTTAAGGGGTAATAATAAGGCGCAAAAACGGCGGGCTTTCAGCCCGCCGTTTTTTATGCTTTATGATGTTTCAAGCCCTAATCACGCTTTCACACTGCCGTCAGCATTGAAAAGAGGCAGCTTATTGAGGAAGATGATATCATCACGCTCAGAGGCATCGCCCTCGGCAAGAGGTGCCATACGCCCGGCGACTATGCCGCCGCAGCGGGTAACAAGCTCCTCCAATGCATGGAGCGATTCGCCGGTGGAAATAACATCGTCCACGAGAAGCATACGCTTGCCGTTTATAAGCTTTGCATCCTCGGTGTCAATTACAAGGTGCTGCACGCCCATGGTGGTGATAGAGCGCACGTCCACGGAGAACACGCCCTGCATATACGCCTTTGCGCCCTTGCGCGCGACAAAATACTTGTTCGCGCCGCTCTGACGCGCCATTTCATACAGAAGAGGAATTGCCTTTGCCTCGGGAGCGATTATGTAGTCATACTCCGGGGCGAGCTTCAAAAGCTCTGCGGCGCAGTGAACCGTCAGTTCCACATCGCCGAACATTACAAACGCGCCGATGTAAAGGTCATCCGTAACCTTGCATATCGGCAACTCGCGTTTCAGGCCGGCAACGTCCATCTCGTAAGTCATTTTTTAATCTCCTTTTGTTATTGCGCTTCGTTCTGAAGCTGATAATATTGCAAGATTATTTTACAGTATATCGCCGAAAAATCAAGAGCAAATTGCAAAAACTCTGATATTTTATGCATTTTGCCGCAAAAAGCAAGCCGAGCAAGGGGCTTTAGCGAAGTATGAGCGGACATATCCCCGCCCCATGCCCTGCCGGAGCAGCTTTTTGCTCAGACGAGGCGAAGCCCGCAGGAAATATTTTTTATATTTCCAAGGGCTTTAACGAAGTATGAGCGAAAAAATGCCCGGCAGAAAATGCAACAAAGGGCTGTGTCTTATTTAGTATAAGACTACAGCCCTTCGTTGTTTGGGAGAAAAGAGAGGTTAGGAGTAGAAAAGTAGCAATTTAATTGTTCGCGGGGACGGGGGGTGAAAGCCTTGGTTATTCGGGCTTTGCCTCGTCAAAGGTTATAGAGAGCGTCAAGCTCTCGCCCGCGCGGTAGAGCGTCAGCTCGGCCGTGTCGCCCGCAGAGAAGCAGCGCACGGCGGACTTGAGATCGTTTGTGCTTTCAATGTCCTTATCGCCGACCTTGGTGATTATATCGCCGGTTTGAATCCCGGCCTTTTCGGAACAGCTGCCCGCAGTGACCTCAGCGACCATAGCGCCGACCGGCCAGCCGTAGTAATTAGCGTACATAGAGTTATAGTCCGTGCGCAGAGAAACGCCCATATAGGCCTTGCCCGTAACATAGCCCTTGGTGATGAGGTCATTTGCGATCTTCGCCGCGTCATTAATCGGGATTGCGAAGCTCAAGCCCTCGACACCGCTGGAGCTGTACTTGGCCGTGACTACGCCCACGACTTCGCCGTTGGCGTTGAACACAGGGCCGCCGGAGTTGCCGGAGTTGACAGCCGCGTCAAACTGGAACATATTAATGGCTTCGGAGTTAGACTCCGTGGAAATCAATCTGTTCTTAGCGGAAACGTGCCCCGTTGTCATGGAAAATTCCAGCTCGCCCAAGGGATTGCCGACGGCGTAAACCTCATCGCCCACCATAAGCTCATCGCTGTCGCCTATAGTGACGTGCGGGAGATTCTCCCCATCGACTTTCAGCACGGCCACATCGTTTTCCTGCTCGTAGCCGACAACGGAAGCGGTGTACTTCGTGCCGTCATGAAGAATGACGTTTATGTCCGCGCCGCTTTTCAGCGGGGGCTCGATAACGTGGAAATTCGTGAGGACATAGCCGTCCGCCGTGAGGACAAAGCCCGAACCGCTGACAGCGGAAGTGGAGCTCATGCCGAAGAAGTTGGTGTAAGTAATCTCGGAGGAGATACCCACAACCTGCTTGCAGGCAAGCTCATAAATGCTTGAGGGGTTAAGCGCACCGGAAGCGAGCGTCGCGCCCGTTGTGCCGGACGCGGCAGGGGCTGTGGTGAGCACGGATTCTTCCTTTTCAAGCTCTTCAACGCGCTGGGTAAGGGCGTTGAGCTTCGGGGAAAACACCCCGCTCATTATCGCCGCGCCGCCGATAGAGCCGAGAAGAGCGCACACAAGGCACAGTACAATTATCTTCGCCGCGCCGCCGTTTTTCTTCGGTTTCGGCTCGCGCACGGGCTTTTCGGGGGGCGTATAGTATCTGGGCGGAACGGTATTCTCCCCGGCGGGAGTATAATGCGCATCGGAATAAATCTTCTGCGTATAGCCGTTTTTATAGTGGTATTCGCCGTTCACTCTGTCGGTATCGCCGGTAAAGGCGGCAGAGGAAGCGTTCGCGTCAGCCGCGTTGGTGCTGTCCGTGCGGCTTTCGTTGAGCCGTTCATTATTATCATTTTTCATTTCAGGCTCGTACATAACTGATTACTTCCTTCTTATTAACATTCAGAGGCAAAAGTTCGATTTGAGTGCCTCTTTTTTGTTTACGCGCTTAATATACAGCACATTTATGACATTGTAATGAACAAAAACCCAAGAATTTATAAACGCCCGTATACATTTTGTAAACGCGGCCCGAAAGCTTTCTCAGGCCGCGTAATCCTTTTTATTTGCGTTTTATTTGCCCTTTTGCCCGTTTCAGTGCGACACGTATATTGCCGTCGGGCCGTCCGCTCCGCCGATTATGCCGACAGCGGCTTTAGAATCATGCGTCTGCACCTCTTTCAAGGCTTGCAAGGCTTCCTCGGCGCTTTCGGGGTCGGCTTCGGCAAGGCTGATAGGCTCAATGTCGGTATTCTCCGCAAACCACGCCATTGTGCGCGCAGCATCCAGCGTAATCTCAACCGAGAGATACGGATAATAGCGATATGCATTCTCTTCATTCATCTGCCGATTGAGCTCGAGATAGAATCTGATATTGGAGACCGTATTATAAAACTCTTCATCCGTTATCAGCCAACGTGCGCCGATAGAGCTGTCCTTTGAATCAAGCACTATGCACTCATAAAGCTCCGCCGCCTGTGCGGGCGTAAGGTCGAGCGCCATGCTGTCATACCTGCTGTCTCCGCCGTTTTCATCGGGGTAAACCACGTACCCGTCCAAGCTTGAGGAGTTCACCGTGCTCGCGCTCACTTCGTAGTTTTTCCCGTCAAAGCTGAGGTAATAGTCCTTGGCTTCCTGCGTTGCAAACAGCGCTTCCGTCTTAGCGATGCCGGAGCTTGCGTCTAACTCCTGCGCGTTATCATCGGAAATCATGTACGCGCGGCGCACGGTGCTGCCGTCGGAGAGTGTATAGGTAAGGTCAATGTAGCGGCGATAGTCGGCGGCTTCGTTTATGCCCTTTTCGGCGATTATGCTTTCATGAAGCTTTGTTATCGCGGCGAGGTTTTCCTCCTCTTCAAATATCACTTCATAGCCTGAGGCGGCAACTTCCGCCTTTACAACATCCTCGCTCGCGGGCACATAGGCTTCAAAGCCGACAGCGTCAAACTCCGCCGCGAGCACAAACACCGCGAGCACCGCGCACGAGATTATAAGCCCCGTGCACTTAGTCTTGAACACTTTCAGCGTTTTCTGCATGAGCATTTCGGACGCGTAATAGCCTATCGCCGCGCCGAGGATAAGCAGCGCCGCAATGATAAGGGCGGTGGTCAGCCCCGGGGCAACATCGCTGAACACATTGTGATAAACCACCAGCGCGCACACAACCGCCGCGCCGAAGGTCATGCAGTATTTGAACACCGGCATCAATATAGGCACGGCCACCACGTCCCCCGCGCGCTCCATATCGCGGCGGCGGTAGATAAGCACGGCGCACACGCACAAAGCAAGCCCTATAGCGCAGTAAACGCCCAGCGTGCCTAGGCCGGTAATCTCAAACTCTCCGGTGTATTGCACCTCGCCCCTATCGTTAAAGACAGTCACCCGGTTGATATCGAGCCTTGTATACAAGATATAGATTATCGGCGAGAGCCAGTAGACAATATCTTTGTTGCCGTTATATAAATAATAGCTGTCCATGCCGTAGACGATATTCGCCAAAAGCTCGCTCACAGACGTGATAACCACATACGCCGTCACGCCCAGCACCGCATACACCGCCGGAAGCACAAACACATTCCCCGTCAGCACCGCGCAAAAGCTTGCAAACGAATAAAACGCCACGGCGCTGAGCACCGTATAGCCCAAGAGCGTCCAAATGCTCTGCATGAAGAAAAAGCCCGTCTGCGCCGCCGCAATCCACACGGAGCTTACGCATATCAAATCCGTGATAACAAGCATCCCAAGCCCTGTGAGGTAGGATGTGATGTACGCGGTTTCGCGGCGAATGGGGAGCGCGTTTATCATGCCGCAGGTGCGGCTTGAATACATATACGAATACACCGCCATTGCCGCCGCCACGCCCGCGAAAACATTTATCTGCGTAGCGGGAACGCCGAGGTTCATCACGGAGAAGTTATAATCCACGGTGTAATCAAAAAGGTCTATTATATCCCTTGTCCTGACCTTGGGGAGACTGCCCAAGGTGACGCTGAGCATGAGCGCAAGGTACGCCGCCCAAAGCACCCATGTGCGCTTTAGTATATTGCGGCTCAAGCCCCAATTAAAGAATGATGTCTTTTGCTTCACTGTCGGCACCTCCCAGCTCGTAAATGAATATTTCCTCCAAGGTAAGCGGCACAAAGTCCATGAAAAGCGGCTGCGCCGTGGCAAGTATGTTCGTCAGCTCTTCCGTGCTGCCGCGCAATATGAGCTGCTGCAAGCGCCCCGTGGCGGAAGAATGCAGAAGCTCCAGCCCGTCCGGTAGCTTGCCGCCGTCCGGCAGGGCAAGCTGAACCTTGACGATGTTATCCTGCAATTCGCTTAACGAACGCTCGGTTATCATCTTGCCGTGGTTGACTATGCCCACATGGTCGCACACATCTTCAAGCTCGCGCAGATTGTGGGACGAGACTACCACGGTCGTGCCGTTTTCGGCAACCTCGCTCATCAAAAGCCCCCACACCTGGCGGCGCATCACGGGGTCAAGCCCGTCCACAGGCTCATCGAGGATGACGATCTCCGGGCACAGCGACAGTGCCAGCCAAAACGCCGCCTGTTTTTGCATCCCCTTGCTTAATTTGCGCATGGGGCGCTTTTCTTCCAGCTCAAACGCCGAGCGCAGCTTTTCATAGCGCTCTTTGGAAAAGCGCGGGTATATACTGCGGTAAAAATCGCGCACATCGGCAATAGTGTCCTGCATGAAGTAAGAAATCTCATCCGGGATGTAGGCGATTCGCGCCTTAACCGCCGGGTTTTCAAACACCGGCTCGCCGTCTATCAGCACTTCGCCCTCGTCCTGCCGGTATATGCCCGCCATGTGGCGGATAACCGTGGACTTGCCCGCGCCGTTCGGCCCGACAAGGCCGTAAACCGCGCCGCGAGGCACATTTATATCAAGCCCGTCAAGCGCACGGAAGCCGTCAAAGCTCTTGACAAGCTTTTTCACCTCTATCATTTCTTCCTGCCTCCTTTTATCGTTTTCACAAGCTCCTCTTCCGTCACGCCCAGCGCGCGCAGCTCATCGGCCACGGCGCAAAGCTTCTCGCACAGCTCCGTGCGGCGCTTAAATACCGCGGCATCGCTGGGGCTGACAAAGCTCCCCTTGCCCGGCACGGACGCAATGTACCACGCCGCTTCAAGCTCGCGATAGGCGCGCTGAATGGTGTTGGGGTTTATCGCAAGAGACGCGGCAAGCTCGCGCACCGAGGGCATTTTGTACCCCGTGGGCAGTGCGCCGGAGAGTATAAGGTCTCTGAAATTGTCCCTCACCTGTTCGTAGATGGGGCGAGAATCGCGGTAATTGATAGATATCAAATTATCACTTCCATTCGTGTGTACTGTGTTAACGCGTTTAGTACAGGTTTAATATACAGCATTCAGCCGCGCTTGTCAACAAAAAATTGCCGCGCGCCGCGAAAAATCTCGGCGCGCGGTGTGCAGCGGGGTATCTCCCCCGCCGTTTTTATTTCATTTCTATGCTTATCCCCTGTAAGTACCGGCGCATCATGTCATAAGCGTGGTTTCCGGCCATGCGGCGGATAAAGGAGCGCGTGCGATGCGTGCCGAGGTGCAGCTCGCGCACATAGGTTTTGCCCTCAACGGCCATGGAGACGAATACCGTCCCCACCTCGTGTACGCCGTCCCCGTCGGGGCCTGCAAGCCCCGTTACACCCAGGCCGATATCCGCACCCAAGCGGGCGCGCGCCCGCTCGGCCATTTCGCGCGCCACGATTTCGCTCACAGCGCCGTTACGCTCTATAAGCTCCGGGTCAATGCCCAAGAGCGCGGCTTTGGCCTCGTTTGTATAAGTCACCATGCCGCCAAGGAAAAAGGCGCTTGCCCCGGGCAAGTCCGTAAAGCGCTTGGCTATCTCCCCGCCGGTGCAGCTTTCAGCGGCGGCAAAGGTCATGGGCGTGCGGTGCAGAAGCTGCATCACGCTCTCTTCCACGGTTTCCACGTCCTCGCCGTATACGTATTCGCCCAAGCGCGCTTTCACGTGCTCGCGCACCGGCGCTATCATCGCTTCGGCCTCTTCCTTGGTCGCGGCCTTGGCGGTTATCTGCACAAGGCAGTCGCACTCCTTGGCATAGGGTGCCATGCTGGGGTTAGTCATGGCGTTCATTTCCTCGGCAAACATATCGTCCACCGAGCTTTCCCCTATCCCAAATACGCGCACCGAGTGGGAAACAATCTCCCCGTCACCGAGCTTTCTAAGGTACGGTATCGCGCTTTGGGTGAGCATGGCGTAGCATTCCTTGGGCGGCCCCGGCAGCATCACCACCGTTTTGCCGTCCTTTTCAAAGGCGCAGCCGGGCGCTGTGCCGCAGGTGTTGTGAAACACGGTGCAGCCCTCCGGCAAAAGGGCTTGGGAGAGGTTGTTTTTTGTGAAGCGGCGGCTGTTTTTGATGTAATCATAAAGCCCCTCAACCTCGCTTTGCACCTCTACAAGCGGCAGATTAAATTCCTCCGCCGTAATGAGCTTGGTCAAATCATCGCAGGTAGGGCCAAGGCCGCCGGTTGTGATGATTATGTCCGCGCGCTCTTTCGCCGCGCGCACACATTGGCGCAGCCGCTCCGGGTTATCGCCCACCACGGTGTGATAGCGCACGTTTATGCCTATCTTAGAAAGCGCCTCGGACACATCGCGCGCGTCCGTATTCGTCACGTGGCCGAGCAAAAGCTCCGTCCCGACGGAGATTATCTCCGTATCGCAACGCTTCCCGCTCATCCCAGCGCCACCTTTTCTATCCCCGCCAACGCCTCTTCCACGAGGGCATCAATATCCAGCACGCTCTCGGCAAGCTCCACATCGTGAAGCTTGGGCTTTGTGCGCGGGTGCTTGGGGGTAAAGACGGTGCAGCAATCCTCATACGGCAAAATAGAGGTTTCAAACGTGCCTATTTTGCGCGCGGTGCGCACGATTTCTTCCTTATCCATGCCTATAAGCGGCTGGAGCACGGGAAGGTCAATCACGGCTTGGGTGGAGCGCATGGCCTCCATGGTTTGGCTGGCGACTTGGCCGAGGTTTTCCCCCGTCACTATCGCCTTGGCGTTGTTATCAAGCGCAATGCGCTCGGCAATGCGCATCATAAACCGGCGCATTATAAGCGTGAAGTATTCCTCCGGGCAATTATCGCGTATCGCCTCTTGAATATGCGTAAACGGCACTATCTCCACGGTCAAATGGCCGCAATACGCCGTCAAAAGCTGCGCCAAGTCCAGCACCTTTTCCTTGGCCTGCTGCGAGGTGTAGGGGAAGGAGAAAAAGTGAACGGGGATGAGGTGAACGCCGCGGCGGGCTATCATATAGCTGGAAACGGGGCTGTCTATCCCGCCGGAGAGGAGCGACACTGCCGTGCCGTTACAGCCCACGGGCATTCCGCCCGCGCCCGGTATGGGCGCGCCGTGAACATAGGCGGCGAGGTCGCGCACCTCGATGTGGACGATAAATTCCGGCTCGTGAACGTTCACCGTGACATTGGGGTACGCCTCACTCAGCTCCCCGCCGACATATTGGCTAAGCTCAATGCTCGTCATGGGGAAGCTCTTGTCGCTGCGCTTGGACTCCACCTTGAAGCTCTTTGCCCGCTCCATATCCTCGCGCAGGTATTCCTTGGCGAGTGCGGTTATTGCGTCCTTGTCCTTTTCGCAGGCGGCTGCGCGCACGATAGCCACAATGCCGAACACCTTCGTCAGCGCGTCCACGGCGGCATCCATATCGGCGTTATCCTCCTGCGCTTCCACGTACACCGTGGACTGAATGCAGTAGACGCGGAATTTGCCAATTCCGGCGAGGCGGCGGCGAATGTTCGCCATGAGCTTTTGCTCAAAGTATCTGCGGTTGAGCCCTTTGAGGATTATTTCGCCGAGCTTGAGCAGGATTATATCGTTCATGTTGCGTTATCTCCTCGGTAATTCTCGTTTTCGTGTGCTATTCTAGCACATTATTTGTAATTCTACAATATAAAAAGAAGCTGCGCTTGCTCGGTTGACAATTTTCTTCAAGCGGCGTAATATACTTAATAGTATTCATTATAAACGGATAAGAAAAGAGATGCAAAGCCATGAAATATGTGTTCATATGTGTGATGGCGGTGCTGTCCGGGCTTTCGCAGGGTGTGTGCGGGTTCGGGCTGGGCATACTGTTGATGCTGGCGCTGCCGATGTACTTTCCCATGAGCCGCGCGGCGGGGATTGCCGGGTGCGTGAGCCTGATGCTGACGCTGATGATGGTTTTGCGTTATCGCAAGCATTTGAACGTGAAGAAAATGATAGTCCCGCTCATTGTGTACGCCGCGTGCTCCGCGCTTGCAATCAGCCTCGCGCCGAGTGTCGATCAAGAGCTTTTGAAGCGCATTTTCGGCGTGTTTCTCATTCTCTTGACGCTTTATCACTTTCTCCTCTCCAAGCGCGAGGCGAAAAAATGGAGCTTGCCCCTTTGCGTGGCGGCGTGGGCGTTTTCGGGCGCTTGCAGCGGGCTTTTCTCCGTGGGCGGGCCGCTTATGGTGATTTATTTCATCTCCAACACCGACAGCAAGGAAGAATTTCTCGGCACGGCGGAGCTTTTGTTCTTCATAAACCTCATTCTCAGCACATTTTTGCGCATTAAAAACGGCGTGATAACCGCCGAGCTTTTGCCTATCATCGCCTTGTGCGCCGTGGGCGCGGCGTGCGGCCTTTTAATCGCGAACAGAATCGTTGACCGCATAGACGGCGTGAAGCTTAAAAACATTGTCTACATCGGTGTCGGCATAAGCGGAATACTAAACCTCTTCGGCGCCTGAAAAAGGCGCAAAAGCCGGGCGCACTGCAAATGTAAGCAGTGCGCCCGGCTTTTATATTCTCTATTTCTTATTCAACGGTCAAATCATAAGTGCGGTACTGTATCGCCTCGGCGATATGCTCGCTCTCTATGCGCTCGCTCCCGGCAAGGTCGGCCACGGTGCGCGCCACGCGCAAAATGCGATCATAGCTGCGCGCGGAAAGGTGCATCGCGTCAAACGCCTGGCGCATAAGCGCCTCTCCCTCATCGCTCACGGCGCAAATCTCGCGCAGAGCGCGGCTTTCGATATGGGCATTGCAGGTGACGGCAGTATCGCGAAAACGCTCGCGCTGAATGCGCCGCGCCGCGTCCACGCGCTTTTTAATCTCGGCAGAGGGCTCTGCCGGGGTTTTTCTTTTAAGCTCGTCATATTCCAGCGCGGGGACTTCCACAATGATGTCGATTCTATCCAGCAGCGGGCCGGACACGCGGCTGTGATACCGCCGCACATCGCTCACCG
This sequence comes from uncultured Oscillospiraceae bacterium, assembly GCA_964524815.1. GTDB lineage: Bacteria > Bacillota > Clostridia > Oscillospirales > Oscillospiraceae > Limivicinus. The sequence continues at coordinate 1,277 of CAZGFK010000019.1, read as the reverse complement.
AGCACCGGCACTTGCCCGAGGGATGCCCGTACCAGCCGCATTTGCAGGGGTTCATCGCGCAAACGAGCATAAACCGGCTCGGAAACGTCAACGACCCCGCCACGCGCGACACGGTTACAACCCCGTCCTCCAACGGCTGGCGCAGGACTTCAAGCACATCGCGGTGGAATTCGGGCAGCTCATCCAAAAACAGCACGCCGTTATGCGCAAGGCTTATTTCACCCGGGCGCGGAATCGCCCCGCCGCCGGACAGCCCCGCAGCGGACACGGTGTGATGCGGCGCGCGAAACGGGCGCACCGACACAACGGGCTTATCCGCACTCGTCAGCCCCGCAACGGAATGTATTTCCGTGCTCTCTATCATCTCTTCGCGCGTCATATCCGGCAAAATGCCGGGCAAGCGTTTTGCCATCATGCTCTTGCCCGCGCCCGGCGGGCCGATGATGAGGATATTGTGTCCCCCGGCGGCGGCAATTTCAAAGGCGCGCTTTACGTTCTCCTGCCCCTTTACATCGGCAAAATCCGGCACGGGGGCAGAGTCGGCGTTCATATCGGGGCGCTCGGCAGGGGCTATAAGCGCTTCGCCGCGCAGGTGCGCGGCAAGCTCGCGCACGGTTTTGACAGGGTAGATGTTCACGCCCTCGGCAAAGGCTGCTTCGCGTGCATTCTCCGCCGGGACAAAAAAGTGCTCCACCCCGGCGCGCCGGGCGGCAATGGCCATAGGCAACGCACCTGCCACGCCGCGCACCTCGCCCGTGAGCGAAAGCTCGCCGATAAAGGCACAGTTTTCCTTGGGTGCGGGCAGCTCGCCGTAGGCGGCGAGAATGCCGATAAGCATGGGGAGATCATACACCGTCCCCGCTTTTTTCTTGTCCGCCGGGGCAAGGTTAATCGTAATGCGGCTGACAGGGAAGTCAAAGCCGTTATTCTTTATCGCCGCGCGCACGCGCTCCCGCGCTTCCTTTACCGCCGCATCCGGCAGCCCCACCACGTCAAACGCGGGCATACCCCCGGAGATATAAACCTCCGACGACACTTCATACCCGCCCACGCCGGTAACGCCGAAGCTGTTGACCTTGGAATACATTGCCACACCTCATTTTTCAAAAAGCCGTCGGCAGGGGTACGCCGACGGCTTTATCAACTTTAAAATTACTCTTCCAGCTCGCCCACGAGCGCGATGTGCAGCTCGTCAAGCTGCTTTTGCTCGACAGCAGAGGGAGCGCCCATCATAACGTCCATGGCGTTCTTGTTCATGGGGAAGGGTATAATCTCGC
>CAZGFK010000018.1:0-25577 GCA_964524815.1 uncultured Oscillospiraceae bacterium | reverse complement strand
AAGCAAGCTTCCTTTTTGTTGTTTTTATTAATATATCAGAGGCTGCGACCGAGCATGAAGCCGCCGCGAACGGCATCGGCCACAAAGCCGTGAGGCGCATCGGAGCAATCCCCGACAAGGCGGACATCAAAGCCATCGGCAATAAGCGCATCGGCCAATTCACGATTCTGCTTGACACCGGCAGCAAGGATAACCTTATCCGCAGGGAGCTTTTGCTCAACCCCGTCTGCACCGACAACCACAACACCGTCATCGACTATTTCTTTGACCTTGGTATTTGTCATCAGCTTCACGCCGCGCTTTGCCAAGCCCTCCAAGAGATTCGGCAGTGTCGGGCCTTCGTCCATTGCGATTGCGGGCCCCATTTCCACGACCGTGGAGGGCATACCGCGGGTTAAGCCTATCCAGTTGGCAGTCTCAGCGCCGACAGCGCCGCCGCCGATTATGACATTATTCATGCCGGGGGCAACGCTTCCGGCAAGCACATCAAACGCGGAAACAACATTCGCCTTATCAGCACCGGGGATATCGGGCGTGACCGGGGACGCACCGGCGGCATAGATAACTACATTGGGTTTAGCTTCTTTGACAAGCTCTTCGGTTGCTTCCGTTTCAAAATGAATATTCACGCCGAGCTTATTCATCTCGTTAACCTGCCAACGGATGAAGTTGCGCATGGCGGACTTTGCGGGCGGAATGGAGGCCAAAAGCATCTCGCCGCCGGCGGAATAGCTCTTTTCATACACATCCACGGTATGGCCGGACTTTGCCGCCTCTATCGCGGCGGAAGCGCCGGCAGGGCCTGCACCGATAACCATAACGCGCTTGGGCGTTTCGGCCTTGACAACCTCGGGGTAATCCACCTCGTTGCCGGTGCGCGGATTGAGAACGCAGCCGCCCTGCTTCTGCATGAAGATCTGGAACATACAGCCCTTCAAGCAGCCGAGGCAGGTACGTATTCCTTCAAAATCACCGGCCTGCGCCTTATTGGGTGCTTCGGGGTCAACAATGGATGCGCGGCCAAACGCCACGAGGTCGGTTTTGCCCTCTGCAATCGCCTGATCGGCAATGCGCATATCGGTGTAGCGAGAGGAGGCTATCACGGGAACATGGGCAATCTTTTTAAGCTGCTCAATGTCGTTATTGAGCCAGCCGGGAGCAGTATGCATGGTGGGCATGAGACCGTTCGTGTTAAAGGAGCAGCCGGCGGAGATATTGAAGTAATCCACACCCGCTTCTTCAAGATAAGGAATGAGCACCTTGGTCTCTTCAAGGGAGCGGCCGCCCTCAATGCCCTCATGAGCCGCAATGCGAACGCCGATTATATAATCATCGCCCGTCTGCGCGCGGCACTCGCGAATGATTTCCTGCACGATGCGAACGCGGTTTTCTATGCCGCCGCCGTATTCATCGGTACGGTCATTGGTGGTTGTGGAGAGAAACTCCATAAGCAGATAGCCGTAGGCGTGGATTTCAATGCCGTCAAACCCGGCCGCTTGTGCCCTGCAAGCGGCTTTGCCGTAATCCTTTATAAGCTCATGGATTTCCGCAACGGTTAAGCGGTGCGGCATACAGCCGTAAACCGGGTCTACCGCCGCAGAAGCGGAGATGGTTTCAAAGCCGCCGTTCACCTGAGGCGTGGTCTGTCGGCCGCAATGATAAAGCTGGGCAAAGGTGAGCGTACCGGCATCGTGAATGCGTTTGGTGAACGCTTTCCAGCTTTCCGTCTGCTCGTCATTCCACAGGCCGGGAATCTGCACAAAGGCTCTGCCCTCAGGACGAACGGCAACGCTGCCGGGCATGACCAGAGCAAAGCCGCCCTTGGCCTTGGTTTCAAAGTACTGAATGTAGCGCTCGGTACACATACCGTCGGTTGTGGCAAGGTTCATGACCATGCCGGGAACGGCAGTACGGTTTTTAAGGGTCTTGCCCTTAATGGTGTAGGTGCTGAACAAACTGTCTAACATTTTTTATCCGCCTTTCATTTTTTTATTATTTGCCGTCACAAGTGACGGTTTTTTCTTTTAAATATTACCGTCACAAGTGACGATATTTGATGAAAATTAAACATTCACTGTCACTTGTGACAGTTATCCGTAACGAATCGGCAGATTTTAATCATCTGCCAAGTTCGTATACACGCGCATGAGCATTTCTTCCAATACTTTTATCTCGTCATCGGAAAAGCCCTCAATAAGCGCACGGGCAACGCGGTTTTTATCTTCACAAATGTTATCACAGGTTTCTCGCCCCAGTTCAGTCGGGAAAAGAAGCTTCTGACGGCGGTCTTTATCGCAGGGAGTTGTGACGATCATGCCCTTTGCTTCAAGGCGGGACACAATACCCACCACGGCAGAATGCTGAATCTCCATGTGATATTCTAAATCCTTTTGAGTTGCCGCACCGTTGCGTTCGACAATATACTCCAAGGCGTTGGACTGCGTGAAAGTAAGGCCGAAGTCACTCAGCTTCGCGTTTGCATACTTTTCTTCACGCTCCCAAATGCGCTTAAACAATGAACAAAGAACCAAATCGGACACGGTAAAACTCTCGCTTCTGATGATATATGTCATACGTGACATTTTATTATAAAATATCACATACATTAAGAAATGTCAAGTGATATTCCCCTCACCTTTTAAGCTTCTTTACTAGCGCTTCATCGCCTTGGGCGAGGAGAGTTTTATAATCGGTATAGATGACCTTGCCGGGCAGAGCGCCGGACGGCTTGCGGACATTTTTAACCATGGTATAGTCCACGGGGAGCTTGCCGCCGTCACGCCCCTGCGAATAGAACGCGGCGAGCGAGGCCGCCTGCTCCAAGCTGCGCGCGGGAAGCGCTTCCCCCTCACAGCGGACAATAACGTGGCTGCCGTGAATCTTTTGAACGTGAAGCCACATATCCGTGCGGCGGGCGAGCTTAAAGGTAAGCTCATCGTTTTGCGCGTTGCTGCGCCCAACGAGGACTTCAAACCCGTCCTCGGTCATAAAGCGGTAGGGCGCTTGGGGCTTTGTATTGCGCTCGGCCTTTGCGCCTTTCGCGCGGCGGATATAGCCCGTGGCGACAAGCTCGCGGCGGATATCGGATAAATCGCGCTCGGTTTCGGCGCGCTCAAGCTCATCCATGACGCTGTTGAGGTAATCGAGCTGGCGCTCGCCCTCGGCAATGAGCGTTGTGAGGTGGATTTCGGCGGCTTTGAGCTTATTATATTCTTTAAACAGCGCGGCGGAGTTTTGCTGCGGCGTTTTCAAGGGGTCAAGCTCGATTTTAATGCGCGGGCAGTCGGGCGAATAATAATCCTCAACCTCGACACTGCGATCGCCGCGCTTAATGCGGTAAATGTTAGCCGTGACAAGCTCGGCCATTTTGCGGATATCCTCGCGCCCCTCGGTGCGCTTCAGCTCCTCGCGCTGGGCGGCTAGCTTGCGGGCAAGGCGGTCACGCAGGGTGCGGACGGTTTTGGTTAAATCATGGCTGCGGCGGCGCTGCTGCTCGGCGCGGTCGCGGTTGAGATAAAAAGCATCCAAAAGCTCGGAAAAGCTCGGGTACTGCTCAAGCTCGGCGGAAGCGCCGTACTGGCGCACGGCCATAAAGCTATAGTCACGCATTGCACCATCCAGATTAATAAGCCACGGGGAAAGCTCCCCGGCGGCAACGGATTCGGCAAGGGCATCGGCAGCATCGGCAAGGAGCGTATAATCCCCGCCGCAACGATAGCTAAGCTCGCGCGCGATGAGCGGCGAGAGGCCGGAAAAGGCATTCAAAAGCCACTTATCCATTGGCGCAGCCGTATCAGCCGAGGAAATAACGGCGCGGCGCGCGTCACTTTCAAGGGCGAAAAACGCTTTCTTATCCTGCGCGGGCGGGAGCCGGTAAATCATCCCCGGCAGGAGACGGCGCAAAGCGTCTCCGCCGAAGTCCATGCGGCGCATACAGTCGATAATGCGCCCGTCCGCGCCGACAAGAATTACATTCGCACTGCGCCCTATAAGCTCGGCAATGAGCTTCTTTTCACTCTGCACGCCAAGCTCATCATGCGTATCAAGGGTTATTACCAGCATACGCTCAAAGCTCGGCTGGGTGACGGAGACAATGCGCGCGCCGACAAGGTGCTTGCGCAAGAGCATACAGAACATGGGCGGCTCGGCAGGGTTTTCAAAAGCGCCGCGCGTGAGGTGGACGCGGGCGTTGCCCGTACCGGCGGCGAGGACAAGGCGGAGATTCTCCCCCTTTGCGCGCAAGGAAATGAGCAGCATATCCTTTTCGGGCTGCTGGATTTTATCTATTCTGCCGCCCTCGATTTTGTCGGCAAGCTCGCGGGCAAGGGCGCTGACGGTTACGGCATCAAGAGGCATCGTCACCCTCCATTATCGCGGCAAAAAGCGCGTCCACGCGCTCAAGCTTCCCTTGGAGATACAGCCAGCCAAAGAGCGCTTCCAAGCCCGTGGCGGCGTGGTACTCCCCTTCCGTGGCCTTTTGAGGGACGGAATTGACCTTGGCATTGCGCCCACGCTTATAAACTGCCAGCTCGTGTTCGGTGAGCAGGGGCATAATCTTTTTCGCGGCGCGCGCCTGAGCCGGGGCGTTGACGTAGGAAACGGCCAGCTTGTGGAGCTTAGCGACAGCCGAGTGGCCTTGCTTGCAGAGCATGGCGCGCGTCATAAGCTCATAAACGCCGTCCCCGATGTGGGCGAGGGCAAGCATACTCATGGCGTTAACCTCGGCAAGGGTCATGTTTGGGCAAAAATAATCCATAAAAATTACTTCTTTCTGCAAGAAGAGGGCGAATTAACGCCCTCTCGGATATCAGGTTTCTTCGCTGTAGTCGGGGTAATCCTCGGTTTGCTCGCTGATTTCGGCGGCAAGCGCCAAATCGTCATCGGCGGCCATGCCGAGCTTCACCCGGATATCGTGCCAGCCTTGGTAATCAACAAGCACCTTGCGGGGCTTTGCGCCCTCATACGGGCCGACTATGCCCAGTTCTTCCATTTGGTCAACGATACGCGCGGCGCGGGCATAACCGAGCTTGACGCGGCGCTGGAGCATGGAGACGGAGCAGGACTTGGTTTCCAAAATGGCTTCGACAGCTTGGGGCAGCATTTCGTCATACCCGCCGCCGATGCTGTCATCCTTGGCAGCCTTGCCGCTGTCGGATGCAGCCTTATCCTCGGCGGCCTTGTTCATAAACTCCTCAATCTCGGAATTTTGCTGAACATCGGTCACGCCCTCTTTGATAAACTGGATTACCTCTTCACGCTCTTCATCGGAGACAAACGCGCCCTGAATACGCGTGGGCTTGCCGCAGCCGACAGGAGAAAACAGCATATCGCCCATGCCGACAAGCTTTTCCGCGCCCGTTTGGTCAAGGATAATGCGGCTTTCGAGCGAGGACGAAACGGCAAACGCAATGCGCGAGGGGATGTTGGCTTTCATGAGGCCGGTAATGACATCGGCCGAGGGGCGCTGGGTGGCAATGACGAGGTGCATACCGGCGGCGCGCCCCATCTGCGCCACACGGCAAATGCTCTCTTCAACCTCTTTTGAGGCAACAAGCATAAGGTCGGCCAGCTCATCAATGACGATAACCACGCGGGGCATAGTCTGCTCGCCGGTTGCTTCACAGTGCTTATTATAATTATCCAAGTCGCGCACGCCGATTTCGGAGAAAAGGCGGTAACGCTTGAGCATTTCCACAACGGACCATTGAAGCGCACCGGCGGCCTTTTTGGGGTCGGTGACAACAGGGACATAAAGATGCGGAATGCCGTTATAAACGCCAAGCTCCACCATTTTGGGGTCAATCATGATAAGGCGGACTTCATCGGGACGCGCCTTATACAAAAGGCTCAAGATGAGCGAGTTCATGCAGACGGATTTACCCGAGCCCGTTGTGCCCGCGATGAGCATATGGGGAAGCTTTGCAATGTTGCCGACAACGCACTCGCCGCCGATATCCTTGCCGAGGGCAAAGGAAAGCTTGGATTTCGCGGTTTTGAAGCGGGGCGAGTCGATGATATCGCGCAGATACACGGTGCTGACGATTTTATTCGGCACTTCGATGCCGACAGTGGAAATCTTATCGGGAATGGGCGCAATGCGCACATTCATAACGCCCAAGGCGAGGGCGAGATCCCCGGCAAGATTCGTCACACGGGCGAGCTTCACGCCCTGCTCAAGCTCGATATCAAAGCGCGTGACCGTAGGCCCACGGGTTACGCCGACAATTTCGGCATTGATGCCGAAGCTGTGGATAGCGCCCTCTAAGCGCTCTTTATTAACCATGATCTCTTCGCGCGCGTCAATATTCGCGGCAGCGCCCGTGCGCAAAAGCTCCAGCGGCGGGAACTCGTACCCCGTGCCGTCATCGGCGGCGGCAACGGCAAGCTCCACGGCCTTGGCTTCTTTTTCAACCTCGGCGCGGCTGATTTTCTTCTTGGGCGGGTCAGAGATTTCGGCGGTCATGGTGGAGGAGTGCATAATCTCTTCCACGGTGTCGCGCAGCTCGTCCACGTCCACACCGGCGGCGCGCGCGGCGGCCTCGCCGTCTATAGGCTCGGTGTCGCGAATTATGGGGGCGGCGCGGAATTTTTTCAGCTGAACGGCCGGGTCTTCGGGTAAGGCTTCCTCTGCACGGCGGCGCTTCGGCTCGGCCTTTGGCGGCTCGGCGGGCAAAGCCTGCGCGGGCGCTTTGCGCGCGCGGCGCGGTGCTTCCTCAACGGTCGCAACGGGAACGGCGCGCTTATCACGCAGGGGCAACGGCTCATCGTCAAAATCATCAAGGGGGATATCGGTGAGCACGGTATCACGCGAAATGCGCTCTATCTTCGGATTCTTCGCGGCCTTGCCACCCTTTGCGGGCTTTACATCATGGGAAAGCTCCAAGGGCAAAACAGGCTCTTCATCCTCGCCAACGGGGATTTTTTGATACATAGAGGGGTCGTACTTGACGGCGGCGCGCTCCCCCGCCTTGTCAAAGGCCTTGGTGAAGCTGCCGTTGAAGCACTTAACAACAAAAAAAACGAGCAGCACCAGCAAAACGGGCATTGCCCCGTAAAGGCTGAACGCATTGGAAAGCGAAATTGCAATCAGCCCGCCGATAACGCCGCCGCCGGACATATTCTGTCCGTCAACGAAGAGCCTGCCGGCAAGGTCTTGCAGCAAAAGCTCCTCGGTAACAGTCGGATAAAAGAAAAGATGACCGAGCGCGGCGACAATAATGGGAATCATCAAAGCGGACGTGACGCGAAGTGCCACGGGGTAGCCCTTATGAAAGCCGAGGATAACCGCCGCCATTAAAAACGCGGGTATGGTGACCCAAAAGCCCCAGCCGACAAGCCCTTTGACGAGATTGGAGAAGAAAACAATAAACTTCCCATCGGTATTAAAATGGCTTATCACGAGGAACACCGCAAGAAAAAGGCACACCACGGCGCTGACCTCGCGCCGAATGGGCGGGGCGGGCGGTTCGGGCGGCGTGACGGGCGCGGCGGGCTTTTTAGACTTAGTCGAGGTGGTTTTTTTAGAAGCTGTCGAGCTCTTTTTCGCGGTGGAAGAGGAAGAGCCGGATTTTTTGGTTTGTGCCATTGATATGTCCTTTCTTTTGTGAAAAAACGGGGTGTGCAATAAAATAATTCAATCAGAAAATGAGCGTTAAAATAATACTCAACACGCCCATGACCCAGCAGTAATAGGCGAAGTTGCCGAAGCGGCCTTTGGCGGCGATGTGTTTAAAGAGGGTTATTGCGCCGATGCCGGAGAGCATGGCGGCGAGCATACCCGCAATATACGCCGGGACATCGCCAAGCACCACGCCCTGTCCCACGGCATCAACAAGGGAAACAATTGTCGCGCCGAGCACGGCGGGAATGGAGAGGAGGAAAGAGAACTTCACGGCATAGTCACGGTTGAGGCCAACGGCAATGCCGGCGGTGATGGTAGTGCCGGAACGGGAGAGGCCGGGGATTGTGGCAACGCACTGGCAAAGGCCGATTATAATCGCGTCGGAAATGGTCATACCCCCGGCGGCCTTAGTGCCGGGCTTCATTTTGTCCGCAACGAAGAGAATGCAGCCGGACAGCACCAGCGCCACGCCGATGAAAACACTTTGATAATAAAGCGTTTCGATCATTCTATGTATGGGGAGAATAAGGAACATGGGAAGCGTGGCAAACACAAGCATAACAAACATACGCGCGGCGGGATAACGGCGCTGCCGCTGCCCCGCAAGAGGGCCGACATTGGCAAAGCCCATAACCTCATAGAACATTTGGGAAATATCCTGCCAATAGCAAACGCAGACGGCGGCAAGCGTACCCAAATGCAAGAGAACATCGAAAAACAAATGCCCGTCATCGGCAGTGGTAATATCAAAAAGATTGTTGATTATGGCAAGGTGGCCGGAGCTTGAAACCGGCAAAAATTCGGTTATCCCCTGCACAAGGCCGAGCACTATCGCATTCCATATAGACATTGGCATATCCCCCCACGGTAAACATAACATAGATTATAACACAATTTTATGCAATGTACAAGCCCCGGAGAACAAAGGACGCAGGGAATTTCACCTACGTCCTTTAAGAAAAATATTATGTTAACTTATTGGCTGTGTAGAATACTGTAATGACAGAATGATTATTCAATCAAACGCCGCCATCACCTTTATCCAACATATCCCAAACAGTAGCATCCACTTCGGGCGCAGTTTCAACACTGTCGGCAGCGGGAGCAGCTTCGGTCGATCCTGACACAACTATATCCACATTGTCTCCCGTGGGATCAAAGACATTGGCGTAGCCTTCTTTATTGCCGTACTCTTTTTCGCCGTTAATTGTTGCAGTACAAACATCATTACCAGAATCATCCATTTTAACATCGGCAAATGTATTATCAGACTCCTTAATGCCCTCTTTGAGATTGATTGTTTTGACAATGTTCTGCCCGGCGCTGTCGGTTGCAATTGTTATGGTTTTTGCAAGCTGATAATCCGAGCTTTTCGCTTCCGGGTTTTGTTCTTCAGCTCCGTCCGTTTCGCTTGCGACAGCGGGCGTTTCTTTTGCGGAAGGGTTAACTATAGAGAAAGCTTCCTTGCCCTCTGTCATGCTTTCTCCCTCTTCAAGTGCGCCTGCGTCTTTCATTAGGGTAAAGGTAGAGGGACTATCCTCGCCATAGCTGACGCAGATAAAATACTCATTGGTGTCATCCTCGGCTTTCACGAGGAATGCATAGCCGCCCCGATATATATTAGTAGCAGCGGCAGTTCCTTTTACATCAGAATCATCAGATTCAACATCGTTTTCATCAATTATGTAACCGGAGGCTCCGACATACGAGATATACACCGTGGAAACGGTGCTGCGTTCGGGGGTGGTAATAGCCGAAGGGTCGAAACCATTATTTATAACTTCAATTTCCTTTTCAAAATCAAACCTTGCCGATTTTACATCGAGCTTCACAACATCCGCCGCGACTTCGCTTTGCTTTTCGGGCGCGGGGGGCATGATAAAGCCGCCCAGTTCAACAATGAGCACGGTTTCGCCGCCGTTGGAGAAAGCGAAGGTTTCACCCTCGGATACTTTTATTTCGGCGTTGCGGGTAAGCTCGGAAAGCTTTGCTTGGATATCGGCGATTTCATCGGCGGTCAAGCCGTCCTCGCGGACGAGGATAATACCGTCGGATATGTAAAGCTTGGAGTAATCAAGGCAGAGCTCTTTGGCCTTGTCGGCGCTGTCACGCAGGAGCTTGGCCGAGGCAAGGTCTGTAAGGCGGAGGAACATTTTTCCGTCCTCACAGCGGACGTTCAAGGAAATACCGTCAAGGGTGATGGAATCGGGGGAAAGGCCGTGCATATCCACGGGGGCGGCTTCGGGCATACCGTAGCCGTAGGCCACATATTCCTTAGGCACGGAAGCATCGGCATAGGCGCAGACGGCCAGCGCGAGGATAAGCGCGAGGGCAAGCACGAGTGAAAACGCGAATTTGGTGAGCTTTTTCATGAAAATCGGCCTCCTTATATGATTTTATATACGTATCAATCAACTTTCGCCGAGGGCGAAAGTTGAAAATGCCGGCATTTTCAAGGCGCATTAAGCGCCGGGTATGGATTTATATTTATTATAATCCTCTTCAACCGATAACTCAAGTTTTTTTCGACAATTCAAGCTTCTTTGTCAAGCTCTTTACGCAGATACGCCAGCGCATCGGAGAGCGAGCCGACTTTATCGATAAGACCGAGGCGCACGGTCTCTTCCCCGTAGATGACCGAGCCTGTGTCGTTGGCAAGCTCGTCGGTATTCGTCATGAGGCGAAGGTACTCCTCGCGCGTTATATTGGAATGCGCCGTGACAAAGCCGACAATCCGCTGCTGAATGCGGGCGAGATAATTATACGTTTGCGGCACACCGATGACAACGCCGTTTAAGCGCACAGGGTGGACGGTCATGGCGGCGGAGGGGGCTATCATGCTGCACCGGGCGCTCACAGCGAGCGGAACGCCGATAGAATGACCCCCGCCGAGGACAAGGGACACCGTGGGCTTTGTCATGCCCGCGATAAGCTCGGCAATGGCAAGCCCCGCTTCAACGTCCCCGCCCATGGTGTTTAAGAGAATCAAAAGACCTTTTATGTCTTTTGATTCCTCAACAGCGGCGATAAGAGGTAAAATGTGCTCATACTTCGTGGTTTTTACATCATCGGGCAGGAGCTGATGCCCCTCGATTTGGCCGATAATGGTGAGGCAATGTATGCCCCCGGTATTCTCCGCAACGGGAGAGGGATTTTGCGCGTCCATATATAATTCACCTCGCAGGGAATAGTATACCCGCGAGGTGAAAGAAATATTTACAGATAGAATTTCGGCTCTTTTCTGCCCGCGCACATGACCTTGAGCGAGGCGGAAGCGGCGAGGAGCATGGCCTTGGGCACATGACGCACCTCAAACGGGCACACGGACACACAGCGCATACAGGTGATGCACTTTTTCGCGTCCGGCTTCATGGGGTCGCCGGGGTCGATAGCGCCGGTGGGGCATTCCTGCGCGCAGGTGCCGCAGCCAGAGCAGTCCTTACCCGAAACGGGGCGGAACGGCAGGCCGTCATACTTTTTATACTCGTGGCTGCCGGGCATGGCGACAACGGAGAACGTTTCTTTCGCCATGAGCTTATCAAGAAAGGCGTAGAGGCTTTGTTTGTCCTTTTCATCGGGACGGTCGGCGGCGATGCGGCGGTCTACGGAATGGGGGGCTATCATCTCCGCACCCGCGACTACGCGGAAGCTCTTGCTGCGGGCAAGGTCTGCCATTTCCATGAGCGCATCATCAACGGCGCGGTTGCCGTAAACGGCGATGAGGGCAGCGTTGGTGTTCGCGCCGTGGATGCCCTGCATACGCTTGTACATCGTGGCGGGAATGCGCCCGCCGTAAACAGGAAAGCAGAAGAAGAGAAAATCATCCTCGGTATAGCTAAGGTCATAGTCAAAGACGGTGATATCAAGCGCTTCCGCTTTAAGCTTTTCGGCAATGAGCTTGGCAACGCGCTCCGTGCCGCCGGTCGGGCTGAAATAGATTACCGTTGTTTTCATATGCACAAAACCTCACTTATTATATTACTTATTACTTAATAAAATACCACGCCGGGGGCGCGCCGTCAAGCGTTGAGCGCCTGACGCTCCCGCTCGATAACGGCGCACATCTCGTCCCAGTGCTTTTCCATGTCGGAAACGAGCTTAAACTGCGTGCGGGCGCGGTCAAGGTTATGCTCGGGGCGGTCAACGGAAAAATACACATCGCCGTTTAAGTAATCGGTCAAAAAGCGGATTCCGCATTCAAGCGTCATGGTATACGCGCCCTGTGCAAGGGATGAAATTTCCGCCGGGGTGAGGCTGGGGCAGGCTTGGAGATAGCCGCGCGTAAAGGCGGCGAAGAGCGACATATCAAGGTTGACCTTAGTCAAATCCCGCTCATCCTCTGCGCCGGTGCTCGCGCCGAAGCGGATGGCATCGCCGAAGTCATACGCGGCAAGGCCGGGCATAACCGTGTCAAGGTCGATGACGCAAAGCGCCTTGCGCGTGTCGGCATTGAAGAGGACATTATTAATCTTTGTGTCATTATGCGTGGCGCGGACGGGCAGCTTGCCATTTTCGCGCAGATGATGCAGCGCGCAGGCGCGCTCTTCACGCGAGAGAGCAAAATCCAGCTCCGAGGAAACCTCGGCCAAGCGGGCTTTCGCATCCGCTGTAACAGCCTCGCGGAGCTGACGATAGCGGTCGGGCGTATTGTGAAAGTTGGCAATAGTCTCTTCAAGCGTGTCGGCGGGGAAATCGCGCAGGGCATATTGAAAGTGGCCGAAGGCGCGGGCGCTTTCGGCAAAGTCCTCGGGCGTTTCGGCGGATTGGAGACAAATGCTGTTATCGACAAAGCGATAGCAACGCCACGCGCCGCCCTTGCCGTCATCATAATAGGTTTTGCCCTCGGTGGTGTTCATGTAGCTTATCATGGCCGTTTTTTCTTCCGGGTGCTCGGCAAGAAAAGCGGAGATCGCCGCCATATTGTTCATAAGGGCGTTGACATTGGGGAAAACGAAGCGGTTTATCCACTGGAGAATGTATTTCACGCCCGTGTCGGTGGTTATGAGATAGGTTTGGTTGATATGGCCGCTTTTGATTTGGCGCAGCTCAATAGGCGCGCCGTCTGTTTTGAAATGATATATAGCCTCTTTCATCTAAAAAGATTCCTTTCGGCTTTTGATATTCTTATTTATATATATCGGCGTAGACGAACAGCCGCCCCTTGCGGGATGTGCCGCCCGTGCCGGTTATTTTCCCTTTGCCCGCGCCGCGAACGGAAATTATATCGCCCTCGGCTACGGTTAAATCGGGCTTTAGGCACTCGGCGTAGTTGACCGAGACAAGCCCGGCGGAGATATGCTTTGCCGCTTCCGTGCGCGAGAGATTGAACATCCCCGCCGCAACCGCGTCAAGACGCGGCGACATCACGGAAAACGAAACGGGCTTAATCACCCTTTTCGGCGCGGGAACGGCGGAGAGGGGGATTACCTCCGCCTTTACGCCGCAGCGACCTACTTTATCAATGCTCTGCAAATGGCGGCTGACGCTTTCCATGCAAAATATATAGGCCTCGTTATCGTTGACCCATATATCGCCCAGCCACTCGCGGCCTATGCCCATGCCGAGAAGCGCGCCCATATAGTCGCGATGCCCGGGCGCGCCGAAGTGCGCCGTGAGGTGCAGGGCATGGATGTATTCATCGGGAGTAAAAGTTTCTTCTTCCATATAATACGGCAGGAAGAATGCCGAGGTGCGCTCACACTCGGTATGCCCGCCGAGGAAAACGGGCGCAACGGGCGCGTGCGCGCCCCACGCGGTAAGCTCTGCCCGCTCCTGCGGGGTGAGAAAGCCCGTGTGCGTGAGGGTTGAGGTTTTTTCACAGCGGCGGGAAAGATCCTCGGCGCGTTTAATCAGTTCCGTTTTTTCCATTTATCAATCTCGTTGTGTGCGCATTTTGGTTTGTGGAGCGCAAAAGCGCGTCTATTTGTTCAAGCGTCCATTCAAGCTCGGCGATAAACTCCTTGACCGTGGAGCGCAGAACGCCCGAACGAAGCGCCGAGAGACGGATTAGACTGTCATTCGTGACTACGCGGACGGCGTAGTTTTTGCCAATGTCATTGGCGATGCGCTCGATATACATATCGGCGGTTTCACCGTCGGCGGTGTAGGCAAGGCGGATATTATGATAATCCGTGCGCGAGCCGACAGCGCCGGGGGTGCGATAAGCGTCAAAAACGAGGACGGTTTCAGCCCCCGTAAACCCGGCATAGCCGGAGAGCATATCCGCAAGGCGCGTGCGCGCAAGATCCATATTGTCAACAGCCAGCGCCTTTAGCTCATCCCAGCCGAAGATAAGGTTATACCCGTCCACTATGACGTAGGATTTATGCGCGGGGATATCCACGCGCTTTTCCGGGGCGGCATTGATGCGGGGAGAAGAATACATAGGGCGTTTTATAGGCCCGAACTCCCGCTCCATTATCGCTTCAAGCTCCCTATCGTCAATGCTGACGAAGCGGCGGACGGCAGCGGGGGCGGCAGAGTGCGCCTTTGAAGCGGCATTTCGCTTGGCGAGCACGCTTTCAAGATGCATATACTCCCCTACCTTGTCCCAGCGGATATTTACACCCGCGCCGTGGGCGCAGAAAACGGAGTCGGCGGTATTGTCAACATCAGCTTCGGCGTTATAGCCGATTTCATCTATCACGGCACGGGCATTTTTGCACGGGCGATACCCGTCCGGCCGGAGAGAGAGGCGACCTTTGCCGTGAGTATAGGCCATAAGCTCGGCCATGTATTCGCTCATGGCTGCAACGGGGGCAGAGCCGCGTAGGCGCACAGCGCCGTTTTCATCCTCGGGAGAAGAAAACTCCGCGTTCATCGCGCGCAAGTCCGATATCGCGCGGCCTAATTGCTCCGGGGGTACATCAAGGGTAAAGGCATAATACGGCTCTAAAAGAACGCTTTCGGCTTGCATAAGCCCTTGGCGGATGGCGCGGTAGGTGGCTTGACGAAAGTCCCCGCCCTCGGTGTGCTTTAGATGAGCGCGCCCGGCGACAAGAGTGAATTTTATATCCGTCACGGGTGAGCCTGTGAGCACGCCCAAATGCGGCTTTTCCAAAACGTGCGAGAGGATGAGGCGCTGCCAGTTGCCGTCCAATTCATCCTCGGAGACGGCGGAATCGACGACTATGCCGCTGCCGCGTTCAAGCGGCTGCATGAGTAAATGCACCTCGGCATAGTGGCGCAAGGGTTCAAAATGCCCAACGCCCTCAACGGTATTCGCAATTGTTTCTTTATACATTATATGCCCCGCATCAAGCGCGACATCTATGTCAAAGCGCTCTTTGACAAGGCTTATAAAAACCTCGGTTTGCACCTTGCCCATTAGGCGCACGCTGATAGAGCGCGCGGCGGCATTCCACACGATATGCAAAAGCGGGTCTTCTTCCTGCAAAAGCATGAGCTTGGGGAGAATTACGCGGGGGTCTGCATCCGGCGGGAGAATGACGCGGTAGCTCATCACGCTTTCAAGCGCCGTGCCGTCCATGTCCTTTTCCTGTCCCAAGCCTTGGCCGGGGTAGGTTTCGGAAAGCCCCAAAAGCGCGCACACCTCGCCCGCCGCGACCTTATCCGGCGAATCGAACTTCAAGCCGCTGTATATTCTAATCTGAGTAATCTTCTCTTCGCGCGCTTCCCCGTCCGGGTTTAAGTATTTCAACGCCGTGCGCACATCAAGCGCGCCGCCCGTGAGCTTTACAAAGGTCATGCGGCGGTTTTGCGCGTCACGCGCGATTTTGAAAACGCGCGCGGAAAAAGCGGCGGGATAGGTTTTATCAAGGGTATAGGCATCGAGCGCGCGGATGAGCGCTTCAACGCCGTCAAGCTTCAAGCCCGAGCCGAAAAAGCAGGGAAAGAGCGCCCTATCGGCTGTAAGCATTGCAAGAAACGCATCCGAAAAGCCCCCGGCACGGTCGTATTCGTCCATGGCATAATCGGACGTGAGCGCTACGGCTTCATCGCGCGCGCAAGTCTCCTGAGTAAAATCAATACACGCGTCGCCGAGACGGGATGTGAGAGATGCGAGAATCGCATTCTTATCCGCCGTGGGCAAGTCCATTTTCGTGATGAACACAAAGCACGGGACATTGTAGCGCCGCAAAAGCGTCCAAAGCGTCTCGGTGTGCGCCTGCACGCCGTCCGTCCCGCTTATGACGAGCACCGCGACATCCAGCACCGACAGCGCCCGCTCCGTCTCGGCGGAAAAGTCCACATGGCCGGGAGTGTCAAGGAGCGTGACATTGTGCTTTTCGGTTTGGAAAACGGCTTGCTTTGAAAAAATGGTTATGCCGCGCTGACGCTCCAAGGTGTGCGTATCCAGGAAGCTGTCGCGCGTGTCAACGCGGCCGAGCTTTTTGAGCTTGCCGGAGAGGTAGAGCAGCGCTTCCGTGAGCGTGGTTTTGCCCGCGTCCACGTGCGCAAGGATGCCGACGGTGAGCGGGGTTTTATTAATTTCGGGCATTTGCGCCTCTCCTTTCGCAGGCAAAAATCATGGTATTATATCATAAACTCTCCCTTTCGTGAAGATGTTTATTGAATTATTTTTGGCAAAGCCGGGAAAAAAGGACGAAAAGTGCCGCTTTTTTGCCGCAGGTTAACATAATCTGTTTCCTTTGCGTAAAAAAGTTTTAATTTATTTGAAACTTTGACTAGGAATTTTGTAAAGAGTATGTTATAATCTACTTTGTATTGTGACGCACTATGTCCCGAGGCCGGAAACGGCAGGGCTTTGACGCGCTTTTATAACTTCTTTAAACGGAGGTCATATATATGAAGAAGATTCTTGTAATGGAAGACGAGGCCAACATCCGCAGCTTTGTGGTGATCAACCTGCGCCGCAGCGGCTACGAGCCGATTGAAGCGGAAAACGGCACGGAGGCTTTGGAAAAGCTGAGAGTGAACCCCGATATCTGCATGGCTCTGTTAGACGTTATGCTGCCGGATATCGACGGGTTTGAGGTCTGCCGCCGCATACGCGCGACAGGGTCGAAGATGGGCATAATCATGCTGACGGCGAAAAGCCAAGAGATAGACAAGGTAACGGGGCTTATGACGGGCGCGGACGACTATGTGACAAAGCCGTTCTCCCCGGCCGAGCTTTCCGCGCGCGTAGATGCGCTTATCCGCCGCCTCGGCATTGACGAGGACGAAAAGGCCAGCACCGAAATTGAAAGTGGCCCGTTCCTTTTGAATACGCGCAACCGCACCTTGGAGAAAAACGGCCAGCGCCTGAAGCTGACGCAAATAGAATACTTGCTGATAAAGCTTTTCATGGAAAACCCCGGCAAGGCCATGAGCCGCGAGGATATTCTCACCGCCGTTTGGGGCAACGACTTCGCGGGCGAGCTTAAAACCGTGGACGTTAACATTCGCCGTCTGCGCATCAAGATAGAAGCAGACCCGACCGAGCCTGAATACCTCACAACCGTGTGGGGCTACGGGTACAAGTGGGGGTACTGAGAAAAGCATTTTCACCGATTTTATATATAAGTATGTTTGGGAAGTAAGAGTTAATGTTTAAGTCACTCAAGGGGCAGCTTTTGGCCTCGTCCATCGCCGCGATTGCGCTTTTGGCGCTGAGCATATGGCTCATTACGCGCTCATACCTCGGCTGGGGTATCGCGATTTTGGGAATTATATGCGTATTCATCATTCTTGTGAACATTTGGTTTCGGCACTGCGTTTCAAAGCCGATTGACAACCTAACCGGCTTTGCAAAGCGTATCGCCGGAGGCAGCTACGGGATACAAATTGAAGATAAATACGTAAACGAGCTGGGCAGCCTCACAAGCGAAATCAACGATATGTCCGAAAAGGTAGCCGTGGCGGAAAAGTCGAGGACGGAGTTTGTGTCGCAGGTGTCGCACGAGCTGAGAACGCCTTTGACCGCTATCACCGGCTGGGCGGAGACTATCGCCTATGACCCGGCCGTGCAGGGCGATTCCCTGCGCGGTATCAACATCATCTCCAAAGAGGCCGAGCGCCTTACGGGCATGGTGGCGGAGCTTTTGGAGTTTACGCGCATACAGGACGGGCGCTTTAATCTTCGCGTGGAGCTTATTGACATCGCCGCCGAGCTTGAAGATGCGCTTTTCACCTACGGTGAGCTTTTAAAGCAAGCCGGGCTTAAAGTAAACTACAAAGAGCCACCCGTGGAAATCCCGCTCATCCCTGGCGATCCGGAGCGCTTGAAGCAGGTTTTTTCAAACCTTTTGGACAACGCCTCGAAGCACGGCGGGGACGGAGGCGCGGTGGATGTAGCGCTTTTTATGGACTCCGGCGGCGTACACATCACTTTCCGCGACTACGGCCACGGCATACCCGAAGCGGAGCTGCCGCACGTGAAGGAGAAATTTTACAAGGGAAGCTCCAAAAACCGCGGCACGGGCATCGGCCTTTCCGTATGCGATGAAATCATCACGCGCCACAACGGCGAGCTGAAAATAGAAAACGCCGAGGGCGGCGGGTGCAGAGTTTCCGTTACGTTGCCGCTGACGGCAAATTAATCTGAAGCTAAGGACAGATTTTTATGGCAAAGAACAATAATTCCTCTTTTCGCACATCTATCGGAGGCCAGGCGCTTTTAGAGGGCATCCTTATGCGTGGGCCGAAAAAGCAAGCCATTGTTTGCCGCACGGCAGACGGACTTGTGGAAAAGACAGAGGAGCTTAAATTCATAAAGGATAAATACCCCGTGCTCGGCTGGCCGCTTATACGGGGCGTGGCAACTTTCATATCCTCGCTTGTCAAGGGTATGCAGGCGCTTACCTACTCGGCGGAGCTTGTGCCGCTTGAAGAGCAGGGCGAGCCGGACAAAATAGACGCGTGGATTGAAAAGCACTTCCCCGAGGATCAGGCGCAAAAGCTTATTATAGGCGTGGCCGTGGTTATGGGAATTGCGCTGTCGCTGTTCCTTTTCATCTTTCTTCCGGCGTTCATCGTGGGGTTTATCCCGGCGCTTAAAGAAAGCTACGTTGTGCGCAATCTTTCCGAGGGCGTTGTGAGGGTTATAATACTTCTTGTGTATATGCGCCTGTGCTGCCTTTCGCCCGATGTGAAGCGGCTTTTCGCCTATCACGGGGCGGAGCACAAAACGATATTCTGCTACGAGCACGGAAAAGAGCTGACCGTGGAGAATGTGCGCACGGAAAGCCGCTTCCACCCCCGCTGCGGGACAAGCTTTCTTCTTGTCGTGGTGGTGGTGAGCATACTTGTAAACTCCGTTGTGCGCGCGGACAACAGCTTTTTGCGCATGGCATACCACCTGCTGCTGCTGCCGGTGGTGGTGGGGATAAGCTATGAAATCAACCGCTGGTGCGGGCTTCATGATAACTGGCTTTCCGCCGCGCTTTCCGCGCCCGGCAAGTGGCTTCAGCACATGACGACAAATGAGCCGGATGACGGCATGATGGAATGCGCTATCCGCGCCATGCAGCTTGTAATCCCCGATGACAAGGGCAGTGACGAATGGGGCAAGTGAAAGGATAAAGATGAAAACCTATAACGATATATACCTTTCCGCGCGAAACCTGCTGCGGCAAAGCGGCATTGAGGCGTTTAACCTCGAAGCCAAGCTCCTTGTGGCGGGCGCGGCGGGGAAATCCGTGCCTCAGCTTTTGCGCGATATGAATCTATACGCAAGCAACCAAATAGAGGACACGGTGACGGACTATGTCGCGCGCCGTATGCGCGGAGAGCCGGTGGCGTACATCGTAGGCTCGTGGGAGTTTTACGGACTGCCGATAATCACGACCCCGGATGTGCTGATTCCCCGCATGGATACGGAAGTGCTTGTGGACACGGCCAAGGAGCTTTTGACCGGCAAGAAAATGGACGCGCGCATACTCGACCTATGCTGCGGAAGCGGGTGCATCACCTGCGCCGTTGCAAGCGAGCTTCCGGCAACGCGCTTCGTGTCGATTGACATCAGCGCAAACGCGCTTGAAATCTGTCGGCGCAACCTCGCGGCGTTGAAGCTTTCGCCGAGGGTGATATGTATGCAGTCAGACGCTCTCTCCTCCGCCCCCATGGGCATAGGAGATTTCGATATGATAATCTCCAATCCCCCGTACATTCCGTCGGAAGAGGTGAAAACCCTTGATTCTTCCGTAAAGGACTACGAGCCTGTTTGGGCGCTGGACGGCGGCGAGGACGGGTTGAAATTCTACAAGGCGATAATAAAGTATTGGAAAATTCTTTTGCGCAAGGGCGGATATCTGATGTTTGAAGTGGGCGAGGGTCAGGCAAAGGCCGTGCAGGAAATGCTTCAAGCAGCAGGATTTACATACACCGAAACAAGAAAGGATACGCTTGGGGTTGACCGGGTAGTATTCGGCAGAACATAAGCAGGAGGATAATAATATGGCTGAAAAGAAAAAAGTCCCCGCAATAGTGGCTCCGGCAAGCTCCGACAGGAAAAAGGCGCTTGAAACCGCGATTGCAAAAATTGAAAAGGACTACGGCAAGGGCACTATCATGCGCTTGGGCGATGATATTTCGATCAATGTGGAATCCTTCTCCACGGGGTCTTTGTCGCTTGACCTTGCGCTGGGTATAGGCGGGCTTCCGCGCGGGCGCATTATCGAAATATACGGGCCGGAATCCTCCGGTAAAACAACACTTGCCCTGCACGCCGTGGCCTCGGCGCAAAAGCTCGGCGGGGACGCGGCATACATTGACGTTGAGCACGCCTTGGAACCGGCTTACGCGCAGGCGCTCGGCGTAGATATAAATTCGCTGCTCATCTCCCAGCCCGACACGGGCGAGCAGGCGCTGGATATAGCGGAATCCCTCGTGCGCTCGGGCGGCGTGGACGTTGTTGTTATTGACTCGGTTGCCGCGCTTATTCCGCGCGTGGAGCTTGAGGGCGAAGTGGGCGACACCGTTGTGGGCGCGCTGGCAAGGCTTATGAGCCAAGCAATGCGTCGTCTCGCGGGCGCAATATCCAAGAATAACTGCACCGTGATTTTCATCAACCAGTTAAGGCAGAAAATCGGCGTGATGTACGGCAACCCCGAAACCACGCCCGGCGGCTTGGCACTTAAATACTACGCGTCCGTGCGCATTGACGTGCGCCGCATAGAGACGCTTAAAGTAAACGGTGAAATGGTGGGCAACAGGACGAGAGCGAAGGTTGTGAAAAACAAGGTCGCTCCCCCGTTCCGCGAGGCGGAGTTTGACATCATGTACGGCGAGGGCATTTCCAAGCTCGGCGAAATCGTGGATATGGCGGTTAAGCTTGAAATCATCGACAAGGCCGGTGCGTGGTTCTCCGTTGAGGGACAGCGTATGCAGGGGCGCGATGCGGTTAAGGAATATCTGAAATCCAATCCCGAAATCTGCGACAAGGTGGAGCAGCAAGTGCGCGACAACGCCTACAAGCTCTCCCCCCGCGGCCAGCGCGAGGCCAAGGCCGTCGCGGCAAAGGCCGTGGACGTTAGCGCCGCCGATTTTGAAGAGGATTAATGCAGATAACGGCGATACACCAAACCTCGGCCGGGCGCTTCACCGTGACGCTTGATAACGGGGAAGAGTTTAAGACAACGCTTGCCGTTGTGTCGGATATGCAGTTATACTCCGAGCGCGAGCTGGACACGGACGAATACGAGGCGGCGCTCACCGCCTCGAAGCGCGCGCTGACGCGCGAAAGGGCAATAGAAATGCTCTCGCGGCGCGCCATGTCGCGCGCGGAGCTTATAAAAAAGCTTATCGACAAGGGCGAGGACGAGGACACGGCAGAATACTGCGCCGATTGGCTCGTGGAGCACTCGCTGATAGACGAGGAAGGCTACGCCGAGGCCGTGGCGCGGCATTACGCCGCCAAGGGCTACGGTGCGGGGCGCGTGCGCGCGGAGCTGAGCCGACGCGGGATAGACCGCGAGCTGTGGGACACGGCGCTTGCCGCCATGCCGGAGGACAACGGCAAAATAGATAAATTCATCGCCTCGCGCCTGAGCGACACAAACGACAGGGACGAGGTACGCCGAGTGACCCAAGCGCTTATGCGCCGGGGGTACTCGTGGGACGAAATACGCTGCGCGCTGGAACGGCGCAAGGCGGAAATATACGAGGACTGATACTTTTATCATGGAAAAAACCTTTGCATTAATCTCGCTGGGCTGTGCAAAAAACCTTGTCAACAGCGAGCAGATGCTCTACCTCATGGACGAGGCGGGGTACACCCTCGTGCCGGAGCCGGACGGCGCGGCACTCGTAATCGTGAACACCTGCGGCTTTATTGACGCGGCCAAGAGCGAGGCCATAGACACCATACTTGAAATGGCCGAGCTTAAAAACACGGGCAGGCTCGGTGGAATAATCGTAACGGGTTGTCTCAGTGAGCGCTATAAGGATTCTATCGCGCAGGAGCTGCCGGAAATTGACGCGGTTTTGGGCGTGGGGAGCTTTGGCGACATAGTCTCGGCGGCGGACGCAGTTATTGAGGGGCGGCATATGCAGCGCTTCGGCGACCAAAGCGCGCCTATTGACGAGATTCCGCGCGTTGTCTCCACCGGACCGGGCTGGGCGTATCTACGCATTGCCGAGGGCTGTAATAACTTCTGCGCGTTTTGCGCAATCCCCTACATTCGCGGGCGCTACCGCTCGCGCAGGATAGAGGACATTGTGGAAGAGGCCAAAGAGCTTGCAAAGCGCGGCATTAAGGAGCTTATTGTTATAGCGCAGGACATCACCCGCTACGGCACGGATATTTACGGCAAGCGCTCGCTAGCGCGGCTGTGCAGAGAGCTTGCAAAGCTTGAGGGCGTGGAATGGATTCGCCTGCACTACCTCTACCCCGACCAATTTGACGATGAGCTTATAGAGGAGCTTGCTTCAAACGACAAGATTGTAAAATACCTTGACATTCCCATACAGCATATTAATGACTGCATACTCAAAGCCATGAACCGCCGCGGCACGGGCAGCGAAATCCGCGCACTTATCAAGACACTGCGCGAGCGCATACCGGGGCTTGTATTGCGCACAAGCCTTATCGCGGGGCTTCCCGGCGAGGGCGAAGCGGAGTATGACGAGCTGTGCGAATTTTTGCGCGAGGCAAAGATAGAGCGCGTCGGCGTTTTCCCGTTCTCCCCCGAAGAGGGCACGCCCGCCGCTTCCATGGAGCACGTTGACTTTGACGAGGCACAGCGCCGAGCCGAGCTTATTCTGGAGCTGCAAGCGCCGATTATGGATGAGTTTTGCTCGCGCTTCGTGGGGCAAACGCTGCGCGTGATATGCGAGGGGCGGGACGCGGAAAGCGGCCTATTGTACGGGCGCAGCTATGCCGACTCCCCCGACATTGACGGGCAGGTTTTCTTCTCCGGCGAGTGCGCCGAGGGCGAGATGACCGATGTCAAGATTACAAGCACCGAGGACGGCGTACTCTTCGGCGAGGAGGTATAAACCCAAATGCTCAAAACAACCGCAAATAAGATTACCATGTTTCGCATAGTGTGCATTCCCGTGTTTTTGGTGCTGGCCTACACCGGGAATCTCTACCCCGCGCTCGGCGTTTACATCATCGCGTGCCTTTCCGATGTGGCGGACGGCTACATCGCCCGCCACTATAATCAGGTTTCCAGCTTCGGCAAGTTCATGGATCCGCTGGCAGACAAGATGCTTGTGCTCTCGGCCATGTGCTTTTTCATCGAAAACGGGCAAATGCCCGGCTGGTGCGTGGCAGCGGTGCTGTTTCGCGAATTTGCCGTTTCCGGGCTTCGTCTCGTTGCCGTGGAGCAGGGGCGCGTCATTGCCGCCGCATGGAGCGGCAAGCTGAAAACCGGGTGTACCATGGTGGGACTTTCGGCGATGATGCTGTTCTCCGAGGTTGAACTGGTTAACATAATATTTACCGTGCTTATACTCGTCACTACGGTCGGCTCGGGCATACATTACTTTTGGGTCAACCGTGACGTTTTCAAATCTGCCGATTAATCACGGCGTATAAGGAAGAGGCTGAAAAATATGAAGCTATACAATTCTGCAACTCGCACCAAGGACGAATTTGTTCCCAACCACCCGGACATCGTGAAGATGTACACCTGCGGGCCGACTGTGTACCACTTTGCGCACATCGGCAATCTCCGCTCGTACATCATGGAAGATGTTTTGGAAAAGTACCTGCGCTATGCCGGGTACAACGTAAAGCGCGTGATGAACATCACCGATGTGGGGCATCTCACGTCCGACGCGGACGAGGGCGAGGATAAGATGCTCAAGGGCGCACAGCGCGAGCACAAAACCGTCATGGAGATTGCAAAATTCTACACGGATGCGTTTTTCTCCGACTGTGAAAAGCTCAACATCAAGACCCCGGATGTTGTTGAGCCTGCAACGCAGTGCATTGACGAATATATAAAAATCATAACCCGCCTTATGGAAACGGGCTATGCATACTTTGCAGGCGGCAACGTGTATTTTGACACGTCCAAGCTCGAAAAGTATTACATCTTCAACGACTTCAACGAAGATGATCTCGCCGTTGGCGTGCGCGAGGGTGTGGACGAGGACACCAACAAGCGCAATAAGAACGACTTTGTGCTGTGGTTCACCAAGTCCAAGTTTGAAGATCAGGCGCTCAAATGGGATTCTCCTTGGGGCGTGGGCTATCCCGGCTGGCACATTGAGTGCTCCGGCATATCCATGAAGCACTTGGGCGAGGATCTTGACATTCACTGCGGCGGGATAGACAATGCTTTCCCCCACCACACAAACGAAATCGCGCAGAGCGAGGCTTTCTTGGGTCATAAGTGGTGCAACTACTGGATGCACGTGCATCATCTCAACACCACCACCGGCAAGATGAGCAAGTCCAAGGGCGAATTTTTGACCGTGTCGCTCTTAGAGGAAAAGGGCTATGACCCCC
The DNA here is from genome assembly GCA_964524815.1 of uncultured Oscillospiraceae bacterium. GTDB lineage: Bacteria > Bacillota > Clostridia > Oscillospirales > Oscillospiraceae > Limivicinus. Next base: position 1,092 of record CAZGFK010000018.1, on the reverse strand, counting down.
TCGCCTACCGTCTTTTCTGCCTGCAAAGCCACTACCGCAACGGGCTTGTGTTCTCTTGGGAAAACCTCGACAATGCACAGACCACGTTCAACAAGCTCATTAACAAGATTGCCGCGCTCAAGCCCGGCGAGGGAGAGGCGGACGCTGAAGCCGTCAAGGCACTGCGCGAGAAATTCTGCTTCGCGCTGGATAACGATTTGAACACCTCCCTTGCCGTGACGGCGCTGTACGATGTGCTCAAATATAAAACGGACGATGTCACAAAGCTTGCCGTGATAGCGGACTTTGACCGCGTGCTCAGTCTCAATCTCATCGAAAAAGCAGACAAGCGCCGCGAAGAGCTTAAACGCGAGCAGGTAAAGGCCGGCGAATTTACCGTTATCAGCGAGAGCGGCGAGGTTGACGAAGCCGTAGAGGCCAAGATCAAGGCGCGTCAGGACGCGAAAAAGGCCAAGAACTTCGCCGAGGCCGACCGCATACGCGATGAGCTGAAAGCCGAGGGCATAGAAGTGACCGACATTCCCCACGGTGCAAAGTGGAAGAGAGTATAATTATATAATTGTAAAACGAAAACTCCCGCGAGCGGTACGCATCCGCGCGCGGGAGTTTTTAATATACAAAACCATATTTATATTGCTAACAGTATAACAATATAATATAATAGTGACAAGGATTGAAATCGGAGACAAGCGAGGTGTCGGCGTTATTATGGGATTTATCAAAATCGCGCTTATCGTTCTGCTGTGCATAGGGCTGATTTTCGCCGGGCTTTTCCTGTACACGCACTTTGTCACGAACAGCATTGCCGACATCGGCGGAATGGAAAACCCGGACTATGTTGACGCTGTCGAATACGCGCAGGGCGTACAGTATATCCCCGTGCAGTCGGCAGCGCCCGTGAGCGCTGCCTGAGTTTGCCCCGCCTGCGGCGGGCAGAACCACGGCAAATTCTGCGAATACTACGGCACGGCAAAGGTGTAAGACAGCAAGCTATTGAACCAAAAGAAGAGAAGTCGCACAACGTGCAACTTCTCTTCTTTTGGTGACCCGTACGGGAATCGAACCCATGTTACCGCCGTGAAAGGGCGGTGT
>CAZGFK010000017.1:0-25583 GCA_964524815.1 uncultured Oscillospiraceae bacterium | reverse complement strand
CGAAGCCCCAGTAGTCGCAGTACTTCATCTGCTCGTAGATGATACCCTCGGCATTAAATTCCTTTGCCAGGCGATCGCTCGTCTCGCGACGCTGGAGAACCTTTTCATCGGATATGTAGCGGGCGCACTCGGAAACCTCCATGCAGTGGCGGCAAATCTGAGTGAGAGCGTCCTCGGTGTCGTTAAGCTCGATGACTTCACGACCCGGAGTAGAGCCGAAGCAGTAACGGTCGGACACGACAAGCGCGCCGCAGCCTTCGATAAGCTTTGTCAGCTGAGGATCGTCGATCTCCGAGCCGACTATTGCAACACGTGCGCGGAAAGCGGGCTTCTCGTCGGGCTTGCGCTTTTTGAGCTCTTTGAGCGTGTCGCGCAGCTTCGGGAGAATGAGCGCCTTGGGGCAGGTGTAGGTGACGAGGTTGAGGATATGGAACTCATAACCGGTGATAACGGGGTTTTCTGCTTTGCGCATCTCGCTGATTTCGGAGATGATCCTGCAAACCTCGTTGTGCTCCTCAACGGCCTTGCGGATAGCCGCATCGGAAGTGTCAACGCCGAAGGTCTCGCTGATTCTGTCAAGCACGCGCAGACGCATCTGCTTTACGTAGGAATTCAGAGTGTAGTCTGTTACCTTGAAGGGCATATCGCAGTGGGTGACGAAGAAATTGGGCTTTTCGTTGATCTTGAGGATCTCGAAATGCTCCATTGCGCGGTTCATCATAGAGCACGCGTCAACGCCGATCATAGCGTCAAGGAACTGATAGCCGCCTTCGATGCCGCGTTCTACGAGCGCTCTGGAAAACTCGCACGTGTAGTTAGACATATAGTAGGTTGCGATGTCTATAGAACCCGTGTTGGGAGCGCGCAGGCGCACGGAGAAGCAGTTGCCGCAGTTGAGCAGCACTTCGGGGATGTGGAAGCAGGTATAGCCGAGGGCGATGCCGCCGTCGGCCTGAGCCTGTTTCACCAGCTCATTGTCAGCATTCTCAAGCAGGCTTTCAAAGTAGATCAGATGCTTAAGATCTTTCAAATGTTACACCTCTTCTTTAAAGAATTTCTATTTTATGGAGTGCTTCCTTCACTCCGTTGAGCATTACTGAATCTGCGGGAAGCTCAAGGACGCTCCGACCCTTGATGTCATTGGCTGCAAAGCCGCTGTCCGCAGGGATGTACGCCAAAATCTCCGCCCCCGGAACTTTTACAAGCTCCTTAAGCTCGGGATTTGTCATACGGTTGACGATAACGCCGATTTTATCATAGCTGATAAGCTCGTCCGCCACGCCTTTAATGGTCTCCAAAACCTGTTCGCCCTTTTTGCTTTGATCCGTAATCAAAAGCAAATGGGTCACTTTCTCCATGACGCGGCGCTGAATCTGCTCTATTCCCGCCTCGCCGTCAATGACGACATAGTCAAAGCTGTTGGCAAGAATGCCGATAACTTCTTTAAGGTAGGAATTAACTTTGCAGTAGCACCCGGAGCTTTCCGGACGGCCTATCGCGAGAAAGGCGAAGCCCGGCATCTCAATGAGCGCGTCAAAGATTCTGAAGCGCGCCTCCGAAAGGAGCTCAAGCGCTTCCTTGGTGTCTCCGTTTTCAACGCTGTCGACGATGCTCATTCTGATATCGTCCAGCGTCAGCTTAACGTCCACGCCAAGAGCAACGGACAGTCCGACAGCGGGGTCTGCATCTATGGCAAGAATGCGCTTGTCGGGATATTTTTCAACAAGCAACCTGACTATAGATGCCGAAATTGATGTCTTACCGACACCGCCCTTACCGGCGACCGTGATAATCTTGGCCTTATTTTCCATTTGCGTCCCCCCTTATTAACTGATATAAGCAATGCTGTAGTACATTCGTGGATATTTTATCACACTCGCAAAAAATATGCAAGTTAAACGGCAAAAAAATGTTCTCGGCGCATTTTTTTAGCTATTTTTATTGATTTTGCCCAACTCATGTTCAAATCGTGTTTAGACAAAAAAGTGTCAAACGTATAAAGCAACGCCGAATCCTGATCTATGGCAGGCTTCGACGTTGCTATAAATTTGAATTTATTCCTCAATTGAGCAGAAAGATTCCCATGTTGAGATAGCCGGCGAAGGCTGTCCACAGGAGATAGGGCAGCAGGAGAAAACCGGCGCGGCGGTCGATATGGTAAAAAAGCACCGCGCTCACCACGATAAGCGCCCACATACCCAAGAGCCACACAAACGCCGTCAGGTACATTTCCAGCGCGAAAAATATTATCGACCAAAAGAAATTCATGCCGAGCTGCACAGCGTAAAAAGTCAGCGCCCGCTCGCGCCGAATATCGGAAGCCGATGACGAATAGACAAGATACGCCGCCACGCCCATGAGGATATAAAGCACCGTCCACGCAACGGGAAACGCCCAAGACGGCGGCGAAAGCGGCGGCTTATTCATAAGCTTAAAAAGCTTCATCCCATCGCGCGTTAAAAGCGCGGACAGCCCGCCCACGGCGAGCGGAATTATTATAGAAACTGCAAGCGGCAGTGCGCCTTTGCGTTTTTTCGGCATTACTTCATCACCCGTAGTATTGTATGCTTGTACATAACGCTTTATACTTGCTTTATACTTATTAATTGACGCGCGGGCGGGCGCAATGGTATAATACGCAAAAGGACTGAGCTTTTATTGCGCTTATGCGCATTTAATTAACTATATTCAGCCATTTCGACGGAGGACACACCGTGGACTTTACGAAAAAAGACACCAATTATATAAAAGGTATTGCAATCTGCTTCATGCTCTACCACCACCTTTTTGCGTTTCCCGAGCGCGTACTGAGCGGAGAATACCTCTCTATCTTCTACATCAACGGCACGGGGCTTTCGCTGCTGCTGGGGGCGTTCGGCTGCGTATGTATGCCGATGCTCACATTTTTGAGCGGCTACGGGCTTTACCGTTCCTCGCTCTCCGGCGAGGATGCGTCCTCGCTCATTTCACGGCATCTGCTCAATCTCTACAAAAACTTTTGGAAGGTTTTCTTCGTATGCCTACCTATTATTATATTTAAGGCGGTCAAGGCCGGGAGCTTCAAAGGCTCGGAGCTTGTGTACAACTTCCTCGGCTTGAGCTTTTCATATAACGCGGAATGGTGGTTCTTGCTGCCGTTTGCGATGCTTTTGATTCTTTTCCCCGCGATGAAGCGCTTTACCGAGCGCAAAAACGCCAATATTTTCGCGGATCTCTTTATCTTAGTGCTGGTTAACGCAGTATTTTTGTACATCATCCCGCCGCTTATGGAGCTGGACACGCTCGCCGCGCTGAAAGAAACCGTGTTCTACGCGCGCTCGCGGGAGCTTATGGAGCTGTTCCCCGCTTACGCCACGGGCGTTATTTTCGCACGCTACAATGTTCTTTCGCGTCTCAAGGCGCGCTTTGCCGGAAAGCCGAAATGGTGCATTGCGGCGCTGGCAGTCATGGTTGCGGTGTTCTTCGTGCGTCCGCACAACAACAAAACCTACGGCTTTGCAAACGCCACGGCGATGATAGTCGCGCTGACGGTGCTTCTGCCGACAAGGCCGATGCAGCTATTGAGCCGCGTATTTGAAGAGCTGGGGAAAGAATCGGCCATGATGTGGCTGACGCACACCTTCTTCTGCTACTACTGGCTGCAAGAGCTTGTGTACGCGCCGAAGTACGCGCCCCTCATTTTCCTGTGGCTGCTCGCGCTCAGCTACGGCGCGGCAAAGCTTATAAAGCTCATATACAAGTTGCTTTCGCGGCTCATGCCGCACAGTGTAAAAACCGAGGTTTGATTCCTCGGTTTTTTACACTGTTTTTTTCGGAGACAGTGCGGAACAAACGGCACTTTTCGCCGTCTCAGAAGTATACGCACGGCACGAGGCGGGAAAGCGTTACAAATTTTTACGGAAATATTAATTTAATCGAAGATTCCTTGTCATTGTCGAAAGCGTGTGCTATAATACGTTAGTTAAATTGGTGTATTATGCTTTTAACGAATCATTTCAACAGAGTTTCCGAGAGAAACAGAATTATTCCCCGTGAGGTGCAGTAAATGAAGAAAGATCAGCAAAACAAGGTTGAATATATTGAGCGCGACGTGCAGAGCGAGCTTGAAAACCCCACCGTGGAGCGTGAGCGCAAGCTCCGCCGCGCTAAAACCCGCCGCATTATGACGGTTTTGGACAGGCTCTTCGGCTTCATGCTGGTGACAGTGCTTATAATAGGCGTGGCCGGGCTGGGTCTGGTGTACGTTTTGGAGCGCGGCCCGTCAGAAGCGCTTACTAATATGTTCGTGCGCACGATGCAGGAAACCCGCCGCTTTGACTTCATGGCAAACATTTTCTTGACCGAGGCCGAGGTGAGCGAGCTGCGCACACAGGCACAGGCATCGTCCGAGGTTAAGGAATTTGACTCATCCCTCGTCACGATAGGCTCTGCCGAGGGCACGATTGACACGGCTTCCGTAACCTACGCCGAGGACGATGACGGCGACGGCATAATCTTTGAGGAGATTTCCAGCAGCGGTTACACCGGCTATCTCATAACGGTGCTTGACCCCACGCGCATTATCCTCGGCACGCCCGACACTTACGGCGCATCCGGCCTCACGCTGGAGGAAATGGTGGCAAAGTACGACGCGCTCGGCGGCATTAACGCAGGCGGCTTCCAGGATGACGGTGGCTCCGGCCTCGGCGGCATTCCGGAGGGCTTGACGATGGTGAACGGCGAGAGCGTCGGCAAATCCAACGATGTGAGCATCTTCGTCGGCTTTGACGATGAGGGGCTTATGTATGTCGGCTACTACGATGAGTGGAGCGCGAACTTCCACGGGATTAAAAACGGCGTTTCTTTCGGGCCTATTCTCATACTCAACGGCGAACCCGTTGACGCAAATGCACTGCCCAGCGGCGTTAACCCCCGCACGTCTATCGGTCAGCGCGCGGACGGCGCTGTGATGCTGCTCGTTATAGACGGGCGACAGGTGCACAGCATGGGCGCAACCTATGCCGACTGCCTGAACATCATGCTCGACCACGGCGCTGTGAACGCCATCAACATGGACGGCGGCTCTTCCACGAGTATGTACTACAACGGCGCATACGTAAACCGCAACTCCAGCAAATACGGCGCGCGTCAGCTCCCCTCCGCATGGCTTTTTAAATGATAGTGAGGTAAAACCAAATGTCTAAAAAATCTAAGCGCAGCAAGCAAATATATTGGGCAGCTCTTTTGGCTTACGGGCTTGTGCTCGCGGTTTTGGCTTTTCTCGCGCTCAAAGCCGTTTGGAGCTATGCCGAGCAATATCAAGCTTCCATGCCCGAACCCGTTGTGGAAGAATATATCAAGGGCTTAAACTCAAACCTTTTCGATGAGGGCGTGGCGGACACGCTCTCGGCCATGCCGCACGAGGTGCAGAGCGATGAAGAAGTGCAGGAAGCTGTGAGCAGCATATTAAACGGCGAAATCACCTACGCGCGCACAACGAGCAATGAGCCGGGCATGAACGCCTACGCCATTCTCTGCTCCGACAGCAGCTTCGGCAAGCTCTACCTTAAACGCGATGAAACCAAGAGCGCGAATTTCATACTGGGCGGGAAAGAGATACAAGTACCCTTCCTCAACTATGACCTTCGCCCGTGGGTAATCGCAAAAGAGGAATTTGACTTCACGGGGCTTTATACTTCCGTGCAGGTGACAATTCCAGAAGCCTACTCCGTGCAGCTCAACGGTCACACCTTGGGCAGCGAATATATAATAGAAAGCGACATACATTACGACTCGCTTAAGAATTACTACAGCATTAACCCCAATCTCCCCACAAAGGTGACTTACCGCTTTGATAACATCATCGGCCATCTTGACCCCGTGATTTACGATGAAAGCGGCAACGAATACACCGTTAACCCCGATTTGGACGATTCTCAGTACATCAAGTCCTGTTCTGAGGCGCAGCTTGCACGGCTTGACGAATTCTGCACAAGATTTATCAAAGTCTATTGTCAGTACATTTCCGGCATACTCGGCGAATACTCCAGCGGCGGCTACGCCGCCTTGCAGCCCTACGTTTTGGCCGGGAGCGACCTTGACAACCGTCTTTTTGAAGCGCTTGACGGTTACACTTCTTGGGCGCATACCAACAGCTACTCGCTCGACTACTACGTTCTCAACGGCGCAATCGACTTAGGCGAGGGCTACTTCGTATGCGATGTAACCACCCAAACGACCTCGAACACCAGCGGCAACGGCGTAAAGCACGATGAAAACCACCTTAAACTCCTTATAATTGACTCTGGCACGGATATTCGCGTAATTTCCTTGGTATAAGAGGTATTGATTATGGACGAACGTGAGCTTTGTCTGAATTCCCTGGCAATTATTCTCCCCTCGCTCAACCCGGACAAAAAGTTTCTCGGCGTGGTGGACGGGCTTTGCGAGCAGGGCTTTAAGCACATTGTAGTTATTGATGACGGCAGTGACGAAGAGCACCAAGAGTTTTTCAACTCCGCGAAAACCACGCACCCGGAGATACACATTCTGCACCACGGAGTGAACCGCGGCAAAGGGCGGGGACTGAAAACTGCGTTTGAATACGTTGAAAAGAAGCTGCCGGAAGCAAAAGGCGTTATCACCATTGACGGTGACGGGCAGCACCTTGTGGGCGATATAATCGCCTGCGGGGAGCGTATGCTCAAAGAGGGCGACAAGGTTGTGCTCGGCTGCCGGGACTTCAACGCCCCCGGCGTACCGCCGCGCAGCATCGCCGGGAACAAAACCACCGCGCGTCTTTTCCGCCTTTGCTACGGGATTAAGCTTTCCGACACGCAAACGGGGCTTCGCGCGATACCGCGCGAATACTTAGAGCCGTTTTGCGGCATAGAGGGCGAGCGCTTTGAATATGAAACGAATATGCTTCTCAACATGAAGCGCATGGGGATAGGCTTTATTGAACAGCCCATCACCACCGTATATGACCCCGATGATTATTCCTCGCACTATGACGCGGTTAAGGACTCGTGGCGGATATTCAAGGTGATGTTCAAGTTCCTTGTAAGCTCCCTCGGCTCTACGATAATCGACCTGACGGTTTTTTACCTGATGATGCGCTTTTTCGGCGCGGCGACGGGAAAGTATGCCGAGCTTTTAGCCACGGCGGTTGCCCGCGCGATATCGTCCTTTGCAAACTTCAACGCGAATAACAGCGTTGTATTTGACAACAAAAAGGGCTATAAGCGCGCACTCTTGCGCTACTACTGCCTGTGCATTCCGCAAATGCTTGTTTCCGCCGGGCTTGTGACACTTATTAACGGGTTGCTTTCAAACTCCGCGCCCTTTATCGCCACGCTTATCAAATTCGCCGTTGATATAGTGCTGTTTTTCATCAGCTATCAAATACAGCGCGAATGGGTATTCTCGCAGAAGAAATAAGCGTATTTACATATTGAATAGCACACAGCCCCGGCGGGATTCCGCCGGGGCTGAAAGAATCCCGTTGCATATGCAACGGGATTCTTTATGTATCCGATATTTTTATGCTTCGGTTTTTTGCTTTTTGCCGAACCAGTTGATGATACCTCTGGGGCAAATATCCGCGCAGTGGCCGCAGCCGACACACTTGGCGGGGTCAACCTTAGCAAGGAAGTCAACAACGGTAATCGCGTCTGCCGGGCATTCGCGCTGGCACTTCATGCAACCGATGCACCCGAAGTCACACATCTTGGTGACTGCCGCGCCCTTATCGTGGTTAGAGCAGGCAGGCATAACCTTGAGGCTTTCGGGAATGAGCTGGATAATGCTCTTGGGGCACTCGTCCGCACACGCGCCGCAGCCGACACAGCGGTTACGGTTGACCTTGGCAACACCGTCAACAATGTGAATCGCGTCAAACTGGCACACGCGGGTGCAATTGCCGAGGCCGATGCAAGCGAAGGTGCAGGTCTTGTTGCTTCTGCCGCCGAAGAGCATCGCCGCGCGGCAGTCAACAGGGCCGGTGTAGTTAAAGCGCATATCCGCGTGGCCGGTAGTGCCGGAGCACGGGACAAAGGCAACCATCTTATCAACGGCTGCACCGGAAACGCCCATTATCTCGGCAATCTTTTCCGCCGCTTCCGCACCGCCCGCAACGCACTTATTCGTGGGTGCTTCGCCCGCCGCAACAGCGGCGGCATAACCGTCACACCCGGGGAAGCCGCAGCCGCCGCAGTTTGCACCGGCGAGGCAAGCGCGAACCGCTTCCTGCTTGGGGTCAACTTCAACGTGGAATATTTTCGAGGCATAGGCAAGCAGTGCTCCGAAAAGCGCGCCCAGCACGCCGAGCACCAATATAGCGAGAAGAACAGATTTCATAGCTTTACGTCCTCCCTATTAAAAGATCTTCATGCCGCTGAAGCCCATGAACGCAAGAGCAACAAGCGCGGCAGACACCAAGCATATGGGGAAGCCCTCAAAGCACTCGGGATAATCCGAAAACTCCACGCGCTCGCGAACCGTGGCGAAAAGCACGATAGCCAGCATGAAGCCGAGGCCGCCGGTGATACCGTAAACCACGGATTCGATGAAGTTGTAGTTATTCTGAACATTCAGCAGCACAACGCCGAGCACCGCGCAGTTGGTAGTGATGAGCGGGAGATAAATGCCGAGTGCGGAGTAAAGCGAGGGAACCATCTTCTTAAGGAACATTTCAACAAACTGCACCAAGGCCGCGATGACGAGGATAAAGGTGAGAGTTTGCAGGAATGTCAGCTCCAGCGGGACAAGCACATACTGGTCGATGACCCAGCAGATAGCCGAGGCCAAGCCCATAACGAACGTAACCGCAAGACCCATGCCCGTGGCAGTATCGACTTTGTTCGAGCAGCCGAGGAACGGGCAGCAGCCGAGGAACTGTGAGAAGATGAAGTTATTGATGAGTATTGCGCCGAGGGAGATGGAGAGAATATTAGTAAGCATTATTCCTCAGCCTCCTTTGCAGCCTCTTCGGCAAGCTGTTTTTTCTTCGCGGATTTTTTGAGCGCGTACTGCATCACGGCGATGAGGCAGCCGAGAGTAAGGAAGCCGCCGAAAGGCATGATGAGTATGGTTGCGCCGAAATCTTCGGGGAAGAGCTGGATACCGGCACCCGTGCCGTCAAGCGTGAAGCGCAGGCCGTTTGCGAGATCGATAAGACCGCCGCCGAAACGGCCGGAGCCGAGGAACTCACGCACAACGCACATGATAACAAGCACGCACGTGTAGCCGAGGCCTTGGAATATACCGTCGAAGAAGGACGGGCCAACGGGCATCTTCTGGCAGAATGCTTCCGCACGGCCGATGATGATGCAGTTAACAACGATAAGCGGGATGAACACGCCCAGCGCCGAGGAGAGCGCCGGCACAAACGCTTGCAGCAAAAGGTCAACTATCGTGACGAAGCCCGCAATGACAACAACGAAAATCGCAAGGCGGATTTCATCGGGGATTATCTTGCGCATTGCCGAGATAACGACATTGCAGCAGGTGAGAATGATGAGAACGGACAGACCCATACCCACGCCGTTGAACAGAGAGGTGGTGATAGCCATAGTGGCGCACATACCGATCTGCTGCACGAGGACGGGGTTATTGGTGATGAGGCCTTCCGTGAACTGTTTTTTGATATTCATTCAGCTTGCCTCCTTAACCCAAAGATTCCACAGCCTGAATGCAGGTGGACACTGCGCCTACAACGGCATTGGAGGTAATGGTGGCTGCGGTGATAGAGTCTATCTCGCCGCCGTATTTCTTGAGCGCTATATCTTCGCCCTGGCCGACAAAGCTTGCACGCCAGTTAGTGCCGAATTCGCTCTGCTCGGCGGCCTTTGCGCCGAGGCCGGAAGTCTCCGCATGGGAGATTATCGAAATGCCGGAGCACTTATTATCCGTATCCACGCCGACAGCCATCGTTATGCTGCCCTGCGCGCCGGAGTAGGTGGTGGTGACTACATAGCCCTCGCCGCCGGTGGCCTTTGCGACTTTGTCAACGGTCGGGAATGCTGCCTTGTCAAAGTCAACATCTTCATAGCCGTCGGACGCGAGAACGGCGGCATACGCCTTTTGCGTCTTAATCAAATCCTGCTCGGCAATCTTGTCTTTGGTGATGAGGTCAACAGCAGCCAAAACACCCGCGACAACGGCGCATACGAGAAACAGAACAAGCGCGAGCTTAACTATTTTGTTCATTATGCACCCTCCTTTGCCGCTTTCTTTGCGGCCTTTTCAGCGGCAATGTCTTCCTTGGTCACACCGAACTGATGACGGCGGAACGCCTTGTCAATGGCCCAGGTGCAAAGGTTCATTATAAGAATTGCGTAGCTGACACCTTCCGGATAGCTGCCGAAGTAACGGATGAGCACGGTTATTGCACCGCAGCCGACACCGTAGAGAAGCTGACCGCCCGCGGTTACGGGGCTGGTGGCATAGTCATTCGCCATGAAGAACGCGCCCAGCAGCAAGCTGCCGCAGAAGAGGTTATACATAACCCACTCGCCGCGGGTATAGCCCTCGTGGCCGAAAGCAAAGGTGAGCACAATAACAGTGGCGACAAACGAGGTGGGGATGCGCCAGGTGATAACCCTGCGGACAAAGAGGTAGATAACGCCGATGAGAAGCGCCAAAACGCTTATTTCACCGATGCATCCGGGCATATTGCCGAGGAACATATTCTTAAAGGTGATGTACTCGGGCATAGCCTCACCCGCGTACATATAGGTCATCGGGGTGGCCATGGTGGTGCCGTCTACAATGCCCTTGAGGGAATTGGGAACAGCCCAAGAGGTCATGTGGTTTGCGTAGGACGCGATGAGAAACGCACGGCCGGCAAGAGCGGGGTTAAGAAAGTTCTTGCCGAGGCCGCCGTAAAGCTGCTTTACAACGACTATCGCAAAGAAGCTGCCGCCTATCGGAAGCCACAGGGGAGACGTGGGGGGCATGGTCATTGCCATGAGAAGCCCGGTCAGAGCGGCGGAGCAGTCGCCTATCGTGTTGGACTTTTTCATGAGCTTGCGGTAAGCCCACTCAAAGAACACTGCCGACAGCATGGAAACGAGCGCCACGCCGAGCGGTCTCCACCCGAACTGGAGTATCGACACTATCAGCGCGGGCATAAGCGCGATGATAACGTCCATCATTATGCGCCTTGTGTCGGTATCGGTCCTCACCTGGGGCTGATAGGCGACATCAAGGACTATTTTTACTTTATTATCGCTCATTTGTTTGCCTCCTTTGCCGCTTCTGCCTCGGCCTTGGCCTTTTCCTTGGCGGCCTTGGCCTGGAACATGAGCTTTGCCGTCTTAAACGCATGGGTAAGAGGCATTCTCGCCGGGCAGTTGTATGCGCAGCTTCCGCACTCAAAGCAGTCTGTGATATGGTATTTTTCCATCATCTCGTAGTTGCCCTTGCTGTAGTACATATACATGAACACAGGCTCAAGGTTCATGGGGCAGACGGAGATGCACTTGCCGCAGCGGATGCAAGTCGGCTCTTCGACATGGCGATCCTCTTCCTCGGTGAAGAACAGCACGCCCGCCGTGCCCTTAATGGTGGGCGCGTCAAAGCTTGTGGCGCAAATGCCCATCATCGGGCCGCCGAGGACAATTTTATTCGGCGTTTTTGCCCAGCCGCCGCACTGCTCTGCAAGGTAGCCGAAGGGCGTACCCACGCGAACAAGGCCGTTGACGGGCGCGTGAAGCGCGCTGCCGGCCACGGTGACAATACGGTCAATGACGGGTCTGCCTTCATAGCAAGCCTGATAAATGGCGTAGGCCGTGCGCGTGCTGACGACGTTGCAGCCGACAGAGGACGGAATTCCGCCGGGCTTGACTTCGCGCCCGGTGACGGCTTTAACCTGCATTTTTTCGCCGCCCTGGGGGTACTTAACGTCCTCGGGGACTATCTCAACGCCGTATTTTTCCGGGTGGAGAGAGTTGAGAAGGTCAATCGCATCCTGCTTGTTGACCTCGATGCCGTAGTAGGCTTTGTCAAGGCCGGAAGCAATGCGCACAAGCTCGATGCCGCGAAGAAGCTGCTCGGGGTAGTTCTTCATGGTCAAATGGTCGCCGTTGAGGTACGGCTCGCACTCGGCACCGTTGATGATGAGCGTGTCAACCTTTTCAAGACCGCTGCGGATCTTGAAAGCAGTGGGGAACATTGCCCCGCCCATGCCGACAACACCGGCTTCGCGGATACGCTCCAAAATGGCTTCCGGATCTTTAAGCTGCTCTTCCGTGAGCGGGGCAAGATCCGTGCAGGGGGTGTCCTTAAAGTCGTTTTCGATAACGACGGACATTATCATGTCTCCCAGCGGGTGGGGGCGCGGCTCAACGGCGACGACCTTACCGGAAACAGAGGCATGAACCGGGGCGGATACAGGCGCGGGATTGGTACCCACTACCTGTCCCATAGTTACATAGTCCCCTACGGCCACGGTGGGCTTGCAGGGTGCGCCTATGTGCTGTGCCATGGGAATGACGACTTGGGCGGGCGGTGCTATGACGGTCATCGGGACGTCCGGTGCCTTCATGTAATTGGGATGCACGCCGCCTTTAAAAGTGTGGGACATAATTGCTTCACCTCATAAAGTATTCGCGTTATGCATTGTACTGATAATTATGTACGTTATATGAATTTTATCACAACGGTCTTTTCTTGTCTACACGATTTAGTACAAAAATCGCTAAAAATCCAAGATAACTTATTAACAAGCCTGTCAAAATGTTAGCAAGCCGTTATTTTTGCGTTAATTTACGAATTATTGCGGTTTTTTTCGCGCCGTGTAGCATAACGCAGGGTGTGCATACCCCTGTATACGGATGAATATATCGCGCCGCACTCCCCCCGCTCCCCCGGCGCGCAAAACCGGAGCGGCAAAAGCCGCCCCGGGTGAAGTAGATATGGAGTTTTATTATGCCTTTATGTCCGCCGCTATCCCATCGGCAAGCGCGTCAAGCTGCGCGAGCTGATCTTCGGCAAGGGAGGAGCGGACAGAGACTGTATCGCCGATAAACTCGGTATTCTTAAGCGTGGAGAGCAAATCCCGCATGAGCTTCCCGCTCGTGGGTGCCCAGCTGCCGTTTTCCATGAGGGCGATTTTGCGGTTTTGCAGGTTGTGATTGACTAAATCGTGCAAGAGATTTTCCATGGTGACAAATATCCCCGCATTATACGTGGGTGCGGCAAAAACAAGGTGGCTGCAACGGAAAGAATCGGAGATTATGTTGCTGGCAGGCGTGACGGAAGCGTCAAACATACGCACCTTTACCCCGCGCTCTACAAGCTTTGTCGCCAAGACGCTCGCGGCGTTTTCCGTATGGCCGTAAACGCTGGCGTAGGCGAGCATGACGCTCTTTTCCTCGGGAGTGTAGCTGCTCCAAAGGAGATACTTTTCCAAGAACGCGCCGAAATCGCGCCGCCATACAAAGCCGTGCAGCGGGCAGACAAGCTTGATATCAAGCGTGGCCGCCTTTTTCAGCACCGCCTGCACCTGAGGGCCGTACTTGCCGACGATATTGGTGTAGTACCGGCGCGCCTCGTCAATGTTCTCGACAAAGAAGTCGGCTTCATCGGCAAAGAGCCTGCCGTTGAGCGCGCCGAACGTGCCGAACGCGTCCGCCGAGAAGAGGATATTATCCGTCAAATCATAGCTGAGCATGACTTCCGGCCAATGCACCATGGGTGCCATGACGAAGGTTATTTTGTGCTTGCCGAGATCAAGCACATCGCCCTCTTTGACGATGTGGAGCTTGCCCGTAAAGTCCATGCCGCGGAAGTAGTTTTTCAGCATGGTCTCGGTTTTGGCGTTGCAGACAAGCTTTATATCCGGGAAGCGGAGCATAAGCGCTTCAATGGTGTAAGCGTGATCCGGCTCCATGTGCGACACGATGAGGTAATCGGGCTTTCTGCCGCCCAGTGCATAGTCAATATTTTCAAAATACGTTTGGTATACAGCCTTATCCACCGTGTCAAACACGGCAACCTTTTCATCCAAAAGGACATATGAATTATAGCTTACGCCGTCGGGCACATCGTAAACGCCCTCGAAGCAGGCAAGACGCCTATCGTCCGCGCCGACCCATATAAGCTCATCCGTAACCTTTCTCGTGCAGTACATATTTATTTCCCTCCGTCATTATCAATTTATTGATGGTGTTATTATATATCAGCGCAACAAAAACATCTGTTGCTTTTGCAACAGTTTTGTGCTAGCATTGTATATATAATAGACACAAAGCAAGTGAACAAAGAGGACTGTACATATCATGATAAAAGATACCGAGCTTTTTTCCGGCATAAGCGAGGAGAGCATAGAAAAAATGATTGCCTGTTTCAAGCCCGAAACGCGTTCATTCAGGCGCGGGGAAACCGTAACGGTTTATTCGCCGGAGCTGAGCTATCTCTGTCTCCTTGTTCGCGGGCGGGCGCATTTATACTGCATCGACAGCGACGGGGAATACGTTCTCTTGGAAAACTACGCGCCTAATGACATTTTCGGCGAGGTTTTCGCCATGCCCTACGGGGATTTGGGCTATGTCGTGGAAGCCGACAGCGATTGCCAAGTGATGTTTTTCCGCTTTGAGTGCATAGTGGGGCGCTGCCCCAACGCCTGCGGGCATCACACGCAGCTGACGCAAAACCTCTTTGAGCTTTCCGCAAAAAAGGCGCAGTCGCTTTCCATGCGGATAAATATGCTCAGCAAGCGCTCGCTGCGCAAAAAGCTGTACGCATACTTTGAATATCTCAGCGAAAAGAGCGGCAGCAAAAGCTTTGAAACCGAAACTTCCCTTTCCCAGCTTGCGGGTTATCTTTGCGCAGACAGGGCAAGCATGATGCGCGAAATGAAAAATATGTGCGACGACGGCATTATAAAGCGCAAGGGCCGCACGATTACGCTTTTGAAAAACACACTGTAAAAAACTAAGGAGGGCAAAGCACAAATGGCGGAAAAGAAATTCTACACTCCCGACGGCGTAACGCAGGATGCGGCGCTGACGGCGGACTACCAAGGCGCGGAGAAATTCGACACGGCGCGTGTCGGCAAGCTCGGCGTATATTATAGGGACGGACTGCGCACAAAATTCATGGCATTTGATACGCTTGAGCGCGCGTTTATCCGCATTCAAGAGGTGACGGGCAAAATGTGCTGCGGCAGCGTTGCATTTAACTACTATCGCCTGGTGCTTGTTCGCGAGGGGAAGGAATACGCCGATATTCTTTCCGAAAGCGAAAAAGCAATGGACGCGGCGCTTAATAAAATCCGCGAGAATGCACCCACGCTCGCCATAGGCGTGGCCGGATAAGCAGAGCAAATCTACCATGCACAATTCACCGCGCGGCGGCTTATAATATATCGGGAGGCAAAGCAAACCTTTTCTGCTTCGTCTCCCGATTTTTCCGTAAAGGCGTTGATTTAATGCTTCGTTGTCTCGCCTGGGCCGGGGTCGGCACGGGCTTTATATTTCTGATGACCACGCTCGGCGCGGCGTTGGTGTTCTTCTTCGCGGGCGAAATAAGGCCGAGGGTCAAAAGCGGCATGATGGGCTTTGCCGCAGGGGTAATGCTGGCGGCCTCGGTGTGGAGTATGCTTTTGCCGTCTATCGAGCGCGCCGAGAGCGCGGGGTTCGCGCTCTCATGGCTGCCCGCCGCCGTGGGAATCATCACGGGCGCAGGATTTTTAATGCTATTAGATGAAATAATCGCGCGTTCGCGCGGTTTTTCGTCTGATGGCGCTCCCCCGCTGCTCATCACCGCCGTGACCGTGCACAACATACCGGAGGGCATGGCCGTGGCGCTCGCGTGCGCGCTGGGCGCAAGCGGCGAGGGCGCGGCAGGCGCGGCGGCGCTCGCGCTGGGGATAGGGATACAAAACTTTCCCGAGGGTGCTGCGGTATCGCTGCCGCTGAGGCAGCTTGGCATGAGGCGGCGGCGCGCGTTCGGCTACGGGGTGCTGTCGGGTGCGGTTGAACCCGCGTTCGGGCTGCTCGCGGTGCTGGCGGCAGCCGGCGCGCAAAGCGCGATGCCGTGGCTGCTCGGCTTTGCGGCGGGCGCAATGCTGTACGTTTGCGCGCATGAGCTTATCCCCGAAGCCACGGGGCGCGTGGGCGCGGTGGGGTTTACGGGCGGATTTTTGATAATGATGATGCTGGATATCGCGTTAGGATAATAAATTGACATAAGAATAACGTAGCTTGACAAACGCGGCGAGAGGATTTATAATACTTGCCGCAAAGTAACATTGGTTATATAACGCAACGAAAGCAAGATTATAAGGAGGATGACAAGAAATGCCGCCGAAGCCCAAGTTTTCAAGAGAAGAGATTATCACCGCCGCTTACAATCTGGTGCGCAAAAAAGGCTCGGATGCCGTGACCGCGCGCGAGGTCGGCAAGCAGCTTGGTGTGTCAAGCTCGCCTATATTCACTAT
Organism: uncultured Oscillospiraceae bacterium; assembly: GCA_964524815.1. Classification (GTDB taxonomy): domain Bacteria; phylum Bacillota; class Clostridia; order Oscillospirales; family Oscillospiraceae; genus Limivicinus. The sequence goes on along the minus strand of CAZGFK010000017.1, from coordinate 9,160 downwards.
GTTCCGCGATATGGAAGAGCTGCGCGTAGGCGTTACGGCGCGCGCAAAGGCGACCTTTGACAAATATATAAACGAGGCCGAGGGCTACACCCCCGCTTTCAAAAAGCGCGGTATGCAGTGGGTGAAGTTTGCGCAGGAAGAGCCGATGCTCTTCAGGCTTCTTTTCATGTGCGACAACGGCTCCGACACGGACTTTGACTCCGTCCTCAACAACATTCCTTTCGGCAACGAAAGCGACATTGAAATCATCACTCATGACTATCACGCCACGCCCGAACAGGCGCAGGAGCTTTTCCGCCAGATGTGGATATACACCTACGGGCTGTGCTCGCTTTGCGCGGCAAAGGTGTGCCGTTTCACGGATGAGGAAATCTCTCTCCAACTGAGCGAAATGTTCTTCGGCATGGTGGCCGTGCTCAAAAACAGCGACAAAGCCCAGCTTGCCCAAATGCCCACGGCAAACGGCACGCCCAAAGGCGAATGGCCGGATCTGAGCAAGTAAAAAAGCGCATAATACCCCCGCTCGCCGATATTTCGGCAAGCGGGGGGTCGTATTATACTCTATTACATTTTAATCGGCAAACATCTCGGTGGAAAGATATCTGTCGCCCGTGTCGGGCAGCAAGACCACTATCGTCTTGCCCGCGTTTTCCTCGCGCTTGGCAAGCTCCACAGCCGCCCACAAGGCAGCGCCCGAGGAAATGCCCACGAGCACACCCTCGCTTCTCCCCATGAGCTTACCCATTGCAAAGGCCGCGTCATTTTCAACGGGGATAATTTCATCATACACCGTTGTATCCAGCACCTGCGGCACAAAGCCCGCGCCGATACCTTGCAGCTTATGCGCGCCGCTCCTGCCCTCGGAAAGCACGGGCGAGGAAGCAGGCTCAACCGCGACAACCTTAATGCCCGCATTCTTGCTCTTCAAATACTGCCCCGTGCCGGTTATCGTGCCGCCCGTGCCGACCCCGGCAACGAAGATATCTACTTTGCCGTCCGTGTCGGCATAGATCTCCGGGCCTGTCGTTTCAAAATGCGCCTTGGGGTTGGCGGGGTTTACAAACTGCCCGGCAACCAGCGCATTCGGAATCTCCTTTGCAAGCGCGTCCGCCTTTTCTATCGCGCCCGTCATGCCCTTTGCACCCTCCGTAAGCACAAGCTCCGCGCCGTAGGCGCGCATGAGCTGGCGGCGCTCAACGGACATAGTCTCCGGCATGACGACTATCATCCTATACCCTCTTGCCGCGGCAACGGACGCAAGGCCGATGCCCGTGTTGCCGGAAGTCGGCTCTATTATAACAGAGTCCTTTGTCAGCACTCCGCGCGCTTCAAAATCATCCATCATCGCCTTGGCGACCCTATCTTTAACCGAGCCTGCGGGGTTGAGGTATTCAAGCTTTGCAAGCACACGCGCTTTAAGCCCCATGCTCTTTTCGATATTCGTCAGCTCCAAAAGCGGGGTATGCCCGATAAGCTGATCTGCGGAAGAATATATTTTCGCCATAGTGAATGCTCCCCTGTATCGTATTTCCTAGTTGATTTGTAGGATAAGCATATTATGCTACCGAGTTTTGCAATTGTCAAGAAAAATATCCTCGGTTTTATTATATTAACATATGCTTTGCCGCGTCAACAAAAAATTGCGCGGTATTTTCGTTTTTTGCTCTTGACTTTGGCGGTTTTTCTGCTATAATGGCTGAAATCTACCGCGACAGAGGCTGTCGCGGGTAATTTTATAAGGAGGATGCGATATGGGACTTGGAGAGATTTACACTCAGCGTTTTGTCGGCGAGGGGCTGACGTTTGATGATGTGCTGCTCGTACCGGCGGAAAGTGACGTGCTTCCGGCAGATGTGGCACTGGAGACAAACCTGACAAAGAGCGTCAAGCTCAACGTGCCCGTGATGAGCGCGGCAATGGACACCGTGACCGAATACCGCATGGCGATAGCAATCGCGCGCGAGGGCGGCATAGGCGTTATACACAAGAACATGAGCATAGACGCGCAAAGCGAGCAGGTGGACATGGTTAAGCGCTCGGAAAACGGCGTTATCACAAACCCGTTCTCACTCACGGCGGGGCACAGCCTCGGCGACGCGGACGCGCTTATGGCGAAATATCGCATTTCCGGCGTGCCGATAGTGGACGAGGACGGCAAGCTTATCGGCATAATCACAAACCGCGACATGAAGTTTGAAACCGATATGACCCGCCGCATTGACGATGTTATGACGAAAAACGCGCTTGTGACCGGGCTTGAGGGCACAACGCTTGACGAGGCAAAGGCGATTTTGCAGAAAAACCGCATTGAAAAGCTGCCGATAGTGGATAAGGATTACCGTCTCAAGGGGCTTATCACGATAAAGGACATTGAAAAGGTTCTCAAATACCCCAACTCCGCAAAGGACTCGGCAGGGCGCTTGCTGTGCGCGGCGGCAATAGGCGTAACGAATGACGTTTTGGATCGCTCCGGCGCGTTGCTCGCGGCAGGGGCTGACGTGCTGGTGCTCGACTCTGCCCACGGACATTCCGCCAACATCATGCGCAGCATAGAGCGCGTGAAAAACCGCTTCCCCGAAGCGCAGCTTGTGGCGGGCAATGTAGCCACGGCAGAGGCCACCGAAGCACTTATCAAGGCGGGCGCGGACTGCGTAAAGGTCGGCATAGGGCCGGGGTCTATATGCACAACGCGCGTTGTGGCCGGTATAGGCGTGCCGCAGGTGACGGCGGTGCTGCAATGCGCGGAGATAGCGGAGAAGTACGGCGTGCCCGTAATCGCAGACGGCGGCATTAAGTATTCCGGCGACATCGTAAAGGCGATTGCGGCGGGTGCCAAGGTCGTGATGATGGGGTCGATGCTCGCGGGCTGCGACGAAGCGCCCGGCGAAACCGAGGTTTACCAAGGGCGGCAGTTCAAGGTATACCGCGGCATGGGCAGCCTCGGCGCGATGCAGCGCGGCAGCAAAGACCGTTACTTCCAGCAGAACAACAAAAAGCTCGTCCCCGAGGGCGTTGAGGGGCGCGTACCCTACAAGGGAGCAGTTTCCGAGACTATTTATCAGATGATGGGCGGTTTGCGCTCCGGTATGGGCTACTGCGGCGCGCACAACATTGAAGAACTTCGCACCAACAGTAAGTTCGTGCGCATTACCGCCGCCGGACTTAAAGAGAGCCACCCGCACGACATCTACATCACCAAGGAAGCACCCAACTACACCATGAATCCTTAATTAAGCGCATATAGCTTCACGGCAGAGAAGCCTATTCTCTGCCGTGATTTTTTATTTGCCGCCTTGCGCGTTGTCGCGCACAAGATTCAAAAGCGTATGGCTGAAGCCGTACTTTTCGGATAGAGCGGCGGCGCTCTGCGCGCCGGTTGTGCTGCATTTGCCCGTATACGTTGCGCGCAGCATTATATTCTTCGGGGAATGCTCAAAGTCGATAAACTCTATCATATCCACCCTGTACCCCACGCTCTCCAGCAGCTCGGCGCGTATCGCGTCGGTCAAAAGGGCGCTCATGCGCTCTTTTATTATCCCGTGGGACATGAAGATATCCAGCTCGCCGCCTTTTTTGATGGTTTTGTTGACCTCATGCTGGCAGCAGGGAACGGAGAAAATGTACTTTGCGCGGCGGGAGAGAGCATAATAAAGGGCAAAATCCGTGGCAGTGTCGCACGCATGGAGCGTGACTATCATGTCAATATGCTCATTATAAAGCACATCCCGCGTCACATCCGCATGGACGAATTTCAGCCCAGTGTAGCCGTACTTCTCGCTTATAGCGTTGCAACGCTCCACCACGTCCGCTTTAAGGTCATAGCCGATTATTTTGGCGTTCATGCCGCGCTTGACGGTGAAATAATAATACAAAATAAAGGTCAAATACGATTTGCCGCAGCCGAAATCCAATATGGTTATATCGCGCTTATCGTATTTGGAAAGCTCATCGTCCACAAGCTCGACAAAGCGATTAATCTGCTTATACTTATCATATTTCGATTTTACGACATGAAAATCGCTCGTAAATACGCCCAAATCCACAAGCGCGGGTATATTCTCCCCCTCGGCAAGAATGTAGCTTTTGCCGCGATTATGGTTGAGCGCTTCCTCGCCCGGGCGGACTACGGCGGACTGCATTTTGCGCTTGTACGCGCCGTTTGTTTTGAGGCTGTACTGCGCAGAGAGAGCGCCCGAGACTATAAGCACTTGGCGATAGCGCCCGTCAAGCTCAGCGTCAAAAACACGCAAAAGCTCCTCTTCATCAAGGTTTTGATGAAAGGCCTTATTGTCGCGAAAGCGCTCTATCTGATAGCGCCGCTCGCCGCGAAGCGCCACGGGGCGGATGATGAGCTTACCCTCGGCAAGCTCGCCGACAGGCTGGCTCAACACAGCCTTGGAGAGCGTGGGGAGCGCCGCTTCAAAGTCCGCGCGAAGTCTTGATTTATCCATGCGTCACGCCCCTCACTCGGAAAACATACGCTTTAGGCGCAGTGCGGCGGCTTTAAGCTCATTTTTGCTGTAGGAGTTATTTTCATCCGCCAGCACTGCCGCCACGGCCTCTTTGGGCGTAACGCTCCCGGCCACCATAGCGTCAACCAGCATCGCCTCGGCGGACACCGTATGCTCCACCTTGTTGAAAATATAGCTCTCGTCAATCTCGATTATAACGGCGTATTCGCCCTTTTCGTAGTTGCCCTTGGCCAAAAGCTGCTCGCGCACCTCGGCGGGCGTGCCGCGAAAGTGCATTTCGTGGAGCTTTGTCAGGTCGTTGCAAAGGCACATACGGCACCCGGCCTGCGCCTCGATGAAAAACTCCACCAGCTCCATAATACGCTTGGGGGATTCATAAAAGGCAAAGGTGCGCGTATCGCCTCGGCGAAGCTTTTCCAGCAAGCGCCGCCGCTCGGCATTTTCGCGGGGGAAAAAGCCGTAGAACATGAAGCTTGAAAGGTCAAAGCCCGAAACGGAAAGCGCCGTGACCGCCGCGCAGCAGCCCGGAACGCCGATAACCCTTATTCCCGCTTCCACGGCAGCCTTGATAAGCTCGTTGCCGGGGTCGGAGATGCAGGGTGTACCCGCATCGGTTATGACGGCGACGGACTTGCCGGAGAGCATTTCGTTTATGAAATGCTTTGCCTTGCCGTACTCATTGAATTTATGGTTGGAAGCAAGCTTATTGCGTATTTCAAGCTTGTTCATAAGCACCATTGACCGGCGCGTATCCTCTGCCGCGATTATATCCACCTCGGAAAGAATCTTCTTCCCTCGCGGGGACATATCCTGTGAATTGCCGATAGGCGTGGCGACTATATAAAGCGTGCCGATTGTTTTCTCGTCCATGTTTTTCTCCCGATAATCTGTTATTCAGCTTGATTATATATCATTTTCCCGCAATGTGCAACGAGTGAGGCGCAAAAATTCCCGGTCGGGAGAAGCCCGACCGGGAAAAGATATATTCAATGCTTATTATCTTTATAAAATCATTCGTCCAAGCCGTCATCGCAGATAAGGCCGTAGCCGCCCTGCTTGCGCTTGTAGACAACGGAAATCGCCTCGTCCGCGTCCATGTTTTTGAACACGAAAAACTCATGACCCAGCAGCTCCATCTGCAAAATGGCTTCCTCGGCGGACATGGGCTTGATAGAAAAGCGCTTGGAGCGCACTATCTTAAATTCTTCCTCCTCGTCCTCCTGAGGGACATATGCAGGCACGGCATCACGCTCCAAAGCCCCCTCGCGCAAGCGCTTTTCAAGGCGGGTCTTGTTGCGGCGGATCTGGCGCTCTATCGCGGCTACGCCGGAATCCACGGACGCATACATATCATTGGTCAGTTCGCTTGCCCTGTAGTACAGGCCGTTGTTGTGGATGGTGATTTCCGCGAGGAAGCGCCCTCTGCTGATGCTGAACGTAACAAAGGCCTCTGCCTCGGTTTTGAAGAAGCGGTCAAGCTTTGATATCTTTCGGATAGCATAGGCTCTCAGCTCCTCGGAGGAATCCATCTTCTTTTCGGTAAAAGTGAACTTCATACTGCCAACTCCTTTCATATGCCGGTTTTCTTTTGCCAGCTTAGGGGGTTATCCCCCTGTTGCTATGATTATTATAGCACACTCTTGCGGCAAAATGAAGCGTTTTTTTGTGAACATTGCCCATTTAGGCATATGTGACAGACTTTGCAGTGCATTTTCGTGAATTATTACAAAAATCTCTCTTCGTTAATTGTCGGCGCTGATGAGGGACGCGAAAAACAGCTCCTTGACCCTGCTTTTCTGCGAGCGGCTTATGGGGACGCGCTCCCCGCTTTTCATGATAAATTCGCCCGCTTCCATGCTCTGCACCGCTTGCGCGCGCACCCAAAAGCTCTGGTGGCAGTGGATAAAGTGCTTCTCCGTTTCGTCCGAAATAAGCTCGCTGACCGCTTGCGAGGTCATGATTTCGCCCTGCGCTGTTTTCACCTTGGTGCGCCGCCCTATGCGCTCTATGTATTCCACCGTGCCTATGCTCACAGGCGTGGTCGCTCCGCGGCTTTTTATAATGAGGCTCGGCACACTGCTCTCGGCTATATTGAGCGAGACAAGCGTCTTTTTAAGCGCCGTTTCTATGCGCGCTTCCAGCTCGTTTTTGAGGATGAAGTAGCTGTGCTCGGCAGAATAAACATCGGTGGCATAGCCCAAGTAACCGGTGAGGAAGATTATCCTGCACCGAGGCACAAGCTCATTGAGCCTTGCGGCAAGGTTTATCCCGTCCAGCTCCTCCATGGCGATATCCAGCACGGCAATGTCGGGCGCGTAGTTCCCGGCTTTAATCTTCTCCAACAGCTTTTGCGGGGAAGAAAAAATCTCGGTATCGTGCGGCATATCGCCGAGCGCGCGGTTTACAATGCGCGCAATGTATTTAGATTGCAATGCATCATCATCGCATATAACAACATCAAGCATTTACATTCTCCGTTTTCAGCACCAGCGAAGCGCGAAACACATCGTTTTCTATGCCGTATTTAAACTGCCCGTCATACTTTTGCGCCATGTTGTTCATTATGCAAAAGCCTACGCCGCGCTCAAGCTCCGGGATGCGCCGCTCGGCAGAGCGCGTATCGCGCATATGCGCGCAGGGGTTTTCCGTGTCTATGACTAAATACGCGCCCTGTATGCGCGCTTTGAGCATCACGTACTTTTCCTCCGCACCGCGCAGCGCTTCCTCCGCGTTATCCAAGAGGTTGCCGAACGCGCTTATAAGATCCACGGAGGATATACCTAGCTCGGCGGGCAAGACGATGGACGCTTTCACTTCTATGCCCTCTGCTTCAAGGCGTGCAAAGCGCGCGGACAAAAACGCGTCCGCCGTGGCGTTCAGGCACAAGCCCAAGGTGGGCTTGCATATCCCGTCCGACTGCAGCTCGCGCGAATAGCTTTGCGCCTCGTCCGCTTTGCCCTTGGAGAGCATGGCGTTTATGGTGAAAAGATGATTGGCAATGTCGTGGCGCATACGGCGTATAGCGTCCGACTGGGAGATGAACATATCATAGTACTTGCTCTGCGCGCTCATCTGACGGCGTATGCTCTCATTCTCTGCAAGGAGCACCCAGCGGTTCGCCACGCGGAACATCAATATAAACACACCCACGTCCGACACAAGAAACAGCAGCGCCACAAGCGTTATAACGCGCTGCTTGGCCAAGGTGGTGGCGTAGGCGGAAATAGTCGCCCAGCCCAAAAGGAGCACGCACTGGCAAAGGAAGAAGAGCGCCGAAATGATGATTTCAAACACGCTCAAGCGGCCAAAGCCTCTCTTGCTGTGTCGCACGACAAGGGCGCACATGATGAACATCAGCACCGTATATATGGAGATATACACCGCATACTGCGCCATACGCGCCGCAAGCGGCAAGCCCTCTATGCCCGTGGTGAAAACGAGGATATTATACTTATCTATTATCACCATCAAAAGCTCACTCACCACAAGCACACTCTGCGCCACGGCAAAGGCAAGAAGCTTTAAATACCACTTATTCTTATAAAGCAGCAAGGGCAAAGCCAATATCACCATGCCCAGCGGCACACGCGCAAAAGTCAGGCGCGCCGGAAAGACGAGCAACAGGACAAAATATTCCGCATTGAGCGCGGCAAATTCTGCCAGCGCCACTATCCACAGCTTGTAACGGCGGTCGAGCATAAACTCAAACGCAACGTACATAACCGTGAATTGCAACACGGTGACAACATAATTAAACAAAGACATTTCTTCCATGTTTTACCCCCCCCCGAGCAGATTTGACACTTAAACGTGCAAATTGTGACACTTCGCTTGAAAAAGCTTTTTACATAATGTATTATGTTTTCTATACAAATCAAGCAAAAATGTCTAGACGCTCTTGAATGTAGTTATGGGTATTATACCCGTTGATTTTCGACTTGTAAAGAAGTTATTTGAAAAAACAGTCGAATGCGCAAAAATTAACAAGCTTCTTGCGGCAAAAAGTTCAAAAAGCCGCTGGTACAAAGAATAACACCGCAGCCGTAAGGCAGATTATAATCAGAGCATAGAAAGAGGCAACAGTATGCAAAACCGCAATCTCACTTTGATACATGAGGATAAGTACAGAAACGGAATCAGTCTGCGTGTAGAGCGCGAGGTAGGCTGCTTTCAGCGCGTGAGCGTTGTGCTGAATGTACCGCTGGAGGAATACAAGGGCATCGCCTCGCAGGAAGAGGTTGATATTCTTCTTCGCGTTCTTTCGGATAAATACGGCACTGTCACTCTTGAAGAGCTGACGAGCTTCGATAAGCGTTAATCCACTCTCCCTTTTTTCTTCTTGTTATCGCTTAGCAAGAGCTTATATACCGAGTTCTTGTCAGCAGATATACACCTCGGGCTTTAAGGACTTCCTACTTAAAGCCACCCCATCCTTGTACTCTCCGGCCTAAGTCCCCGGAGAGTATTTTCTATTTGAAAATGATGTACCAAAGCACGTGCGTCTCGCACGTGCTCCCCGACTGTCACGTTTCGTGACTGTCGGGGGTTTGTGTTTTCACCTCTTTTTTGGTATAATATGAATGGAAAGGCGCACCGTTTTCGGTGTGCCTTTTGTCACGCACACGTGTCTCTACGTGCGCGCCCCGCAGGGCGCGCCAACTCGACACCCGCCCCGCACATTCCCCCCA
>CAZGFK010000016.1:0-25960 GCA_964524815.1 uncultured Oscillospiraceae bacterium | reverse complement strand
GAAGGGCATGAGCAAGAAGTAATTCTTGCCCTAAACCGCCGCAACGCGGCATGAAGCGACACGTTAACGGAGCGGCACGGCTCTGCCGCTCCGTCAGCAAAAGCCGACCCGGCGCGCAAATCGCCCCCTGTCGGCTAACATGAAAGGAGCGCAACAAAAAAGAATGAAATTCATTAAAAAGCTTTTCTCAGTGCTTATAACCGTTGTTGTTGTTTTGTTTGTCGTTTACTTCTGGAACCTCGATCAGAAGGTTCTCGGCTGGGCGTACAAGCAGGTCAACACGATGTTCGACCGCAAGAAGGTAGACTTGGTGTTCTAATATATGGAGCTTTATAACCACCTTATAAACGACACTAAAGAAACCCTCAAAGGTTCGGCAAAGGTTTGGGAGTATGACGAGCGCGCAAAGTGGACCGACCTCGGCTCAAGCGAGCTGGTGCTGCAAAAGGACGCGGCATATGAGCTCGGCGCGCAGGGCAAAGGCTCGGCAAACTATGTGCTTTTCACCTCGTCCAATGAGCTTGTCGGCGAAGACAAGGTTATGCTGTTCGGGCAGGATATGACCCGGCTCAACGGCAACTGCGATTTCGCCCGCATAGTGCTTTTGCGCATCGGCGTTATGGACGATGATGATGAAAAAGTCTACCGTATGCTCAAGGACATTGAGTTTGCCAAGTACCACGTGTATCCCGAGGGCTACATGGTGCGTATGTCTCCCGAATCATTCAGAGAACAGATCCGCGTCAGCAAAACGGCGCTGAGAAAGGGGATAAGCTTCAAAAATATCGGCATGAACTACATCGCCGCATATAAGAAAGACCCCAATGTTCTCAACGCAACCGTCATTTTCATCACCGACCCTGCGTTTAATTACGAGGAGCTGAAGAATATGGCGAAGAAAGCCCACGATATCACCGGCACTCTCACCCATATCCTCGAAGGCTTGCCTACCGACTGCTCGATATGCGCCCTCAAGGACGTGTGCGAGGAAGTGGAGGGGATGAAAGAGCTGCACTTCGGCGTCGGCTCAAAGGGCACGGATCACCACTGACAGCATTAAAAAAGGATTGTTGCAAATTTGCAGCAATCCTTTTTTGTGCTTAGCTTATTATACAAAAGCCCTGTCTATCGTGACAACGGCGTAGTGCTCATCCCATGTGGAGTGGACAAGCTCGCGTATGCTTGAGGCTAGCTCCTCATCCGTCATTTCACAATCCGCCGGGGCGAGCACATCGAAGATAAGGTTTGTATGCGTCGTGCCGGGCACCATGCGAAAATCGTGTACCGAGAGAGCGGGGGAGAGCTTTTCCTGCAAAAGCTCCGTCACGGCGCGCCGATGGCGCGAAACCTCGGTGTCGTCCGCCTCTATGGGATCCATATGTATCGTGGCGATGCACCCCAGCGCCTCTTTCAGCTCGCGCTCGGCGCAATCAATGGCATCATGGAGCATGAAAATGTTCCCGCTTCCGTTCACTTCTGCATGAAGCGACACTACAAGCCGCCCCGGGCCGTAATCGTGTACAATAAGGTCGTGTATGCCGAGCACTTCTTCATGCGCCGTGACAGTGTTTTTGATTTTCTCCACAAGCTCGCCGTCCGGCGCGCGACCCAAGAGGGGTGAAACCGTCTCCTTTGCGGAGTTAAAGCCCGTTATGCAAATGAAAACCGCGACAATAAGCCCCGCCCAGCCGTCAATGTTCCAATTGAAGATGTAGCTTACCGCCATGGATAGGAGCACGACAAGCGTGGAGATAGAGTCCGAAAGGGAATCCGCCGCCGTGGCCTGCATGGCAGCCGAGGAAATGAGCTTACCGACAGAGCGGTTATATGCGCACATATAGATTTTCGCGAGTATAGACACGAAGAGTATCGCCGCCGGGAGTAAACCCGCTTCCACCGCCGTGGGCGTGATTATTTTTTCAACGGAGCTTCGTCCAAGCTCAAACCCCATCACGATAATCATCGCCGACAGCGCCAGCCCTGCGAGGTACTCCGCCCGCCCATGACCGAACGGATGCTCAGGGTCGGGCTTTTTCCCGGCAACGGCAAAGCCCAAGAGCGTAATCACGGACGAGCCTGCGTCCGAAAGGTTATTGAAAGCGTCCGCCGTGATTGCAACCGAGCCGGAGATAACCCCGGCAAAGTATTTGCCCGCAAAAAGCAGCACGTTTATGAAAATCCCGTACAAACTGCACAGCGTCCCGTAGGCGCGGCGCACGGCGGGGCTTTGCACGTTTTCGCGGTCGCGAATGAAGATTCTTGCAAGAAGCTTGAGCATAAAATGCCTCCGAAAATAAAAGAAAAATTTAAAATCAAATCAAAAATCGTGCGAAAACAGGAATTATTTCTCCGAGAGCGAGTAGTTGAAATATTTCTCGGCAAAGTCCACGCGCTTTACGCTAAATTCCCGCCCGCGCAGATAGTTGAGCGCGCCCGCGTCCGTCGGGAATGAGAACACCAGCTTATACGAATAAAGCGCCTGGCCCTTTTCGCCGAAATCACGGTTGAAGCTTTCCCGCCCGTACTTCCCGTCACCGAGCAGCGGCCAGCCTGCGTGCGCCATTTGCGCGCGGATTTGGTGAGTGCGCCCGGTCAAAAGGTGGCATTCCACCAGCGACAGCCGCCCGGCGGAAGCGAGGGTTTTGTACTCGGTAATCGCGGTTTTTGCGCCCGGCTCGGGCTTTGCCTTGATGTAGACTTGGTTTTTAGCCGCATCCTTGAATAGATAGTTTTCAAGTCTCCCTTCGGCGGGGCGGGGCTTGCCGGAAACGGCACAGAGATAGTATTTTTCAATCTCCCTGTCGCGTATTTTGTCGTTGAGGATTCTCAGCGCCTCGGCGTTTTTCGCTGCTATCACGATGCCTCCGGTGTTGCGGTCGATGCGGTTGCAAAGGGCGGGGGCAAAGGAGTTCTCTTCCCGCGGCCGCCATTCGCCTTTTTGCGCCATATAGGCTTGAATATTCGCGATAAGGGTGTTATAATCCCATACGCCCGCGCTGTGGCACAGTACGCCCGGCTTCTTGTCGGCAAGGAGAATGTTTTCATCCTCGTATACTATGTCAAGCTTCGGCGTGCCGACCTTGAGATAGGAGTTTTCCTCTCTCGGCTTTTCAAAGAATTCATCGTTGATGTATAATTGCAGCGTGTCGCCAACGGCCAGGCGCGTGTCGCGCTTTGCGCCCTTGCCGTTTAGCTTTATGCGCTTTATGCGGATGTATTTTTGCAGCAGCGCTTCCGGCAAAAGCGGCACGGCCTTGCCGACAAAGCGGTCAAGCCGCTGATTTGCGTCATTTTGCTTTATTATGATTTCTTTCATGCCAAACTTACCCATTCAGAACAAAAAAATTCACGATATTCTGATTATACAATATAAAATTAGTGTTGACAAGCCTTGTCAAACAATCTATAATATTAAGGCTGATGTTCAAGGGTGACATTGGCTTCGGCTGACTACAGCGCAGTACGGCAAGAGGTATATTATGCGGCTTAATCTTAAAGACATCATTGAAATCCCCGGCGCGTCCGTCTCGTTTGAGTGCGATGTGCCGAATGAGGATTTGGATTTCCCGTCGATAAAGCAGTATGAGGCCTTGCCCCACGCCGAGGGCAGAGTGAAAAACGAGGCCGGGGTGCTCCATCTCACAGGAACGCTCACGGCGGATATGCTCTGCATCTGCGATCGCTGCGGCAGCGAATTTCCCAGTACCAAGGTTACCGAGCTTGATGCCACGATAGTCGAAGACGATGAGGGCGCTGACCCTGAGCTTTTCGTGCTGGATGGCGACGAGATAGACCTTGACGAAATGCTCACCACGCTCTTTGTGCTCGACATGGAAACGAAGTTTCTCTGCCGGGAGGATTGCAAGGGCTTGTGTCCGAGCTGTGGCAAGAATCTTAACCTTGGCCCCTGCGAGTGCAGGAAACAGCTTGATCCAAGATTTGCTGTGCTTGAGCAGCTTTTGGATAAAGACCCCAATGGCAAATAAATATTAGAGCTGCTCAAAACAGCCGTTAATCAGGAGGTGTCAACATGGCAGTCCCTAAGGGAAAAGTATCGCGTCAGAGACGTGACAAGAGGCGTTCTTCCGTCTGGAAGCTGGAAGCTCCCGCAATAGTCAAGTGCCCCAACTGCGGCGCATTCCGTATGCCCCATCGCGCTTGCAAGGCTTGCGGTCAGTACAATGGCCGTCAGGTCATCAACGTCGAGGAGAGCAAGTAAAAAAGCTTAGGAGGAGAGGATCACTGTTACCTTTCCTCCTTTTGCATTCTTGACATTGGCAATTTGTACTATAGAGCCTTGCTTATTTCCGCCTATGCTTCGTTAAAGCCCTCGGAAATATAAAAAATATTCCCTTCGGTCTTTGCCTCGCCTGAGCGAAAATCAGCGGCAGCGATAGTTATTTAAGAATGCAAACAGCCTTGCTTTAGGACTAAATCAGATTATTACGCGGGAGGGACGCATGGAAAATATAATAAAATCCGTTGACGCGACCGGCCCGCTTCACGGCCACGCAAAGCCCGGCGATAAGCTTGTGTCGATAAACGGCAACAGGATTATTGACGTGCTGGACTATAAATTTTTCGCTTACGATACCAAGCTCCACATTGTCTTGGAAAACCCGGACGGCGAGCGGCGAGAGCTGCACTTAAAAAAGCCCGAGGGCGGCGACTTGGGGCTGGATTTTGAAAGCTACCTTATGGATAACCCGCGCTCATGCGCGAATAACTGCGTCTTTTGCTTCATTGACCAGCTTCCCAAGGGAATGCGCAAAACGATGTATTTTAAAGACGATGACGCGCGCTTGAGCTTCCTTTTGGGCAACTACATCACGCTCACGAACCTTTCTCCCCGCGAGATTGAGCGCATTATCGCCCTGCGTGTCAGCCCTATAAATGTCTCCGTACACACCACAAACCCCGAGCTTCGCTGCCAAATGCTGCGCAATAAACGCGCCGGGGACACTATTGCCACCATGCGGCGCTTTGCCGAGGCGGGGATAGTGATGAATTGTCAAATCGTCTGCTGCCCGGGGCTGAATGACGGGGCGGAGCTTGACCGCTCCATGCGCGATTTAGCCGATATGTACCCCGGGGTACACAGCGTTTCAATCGTCCCCGTGGGCTTGACGAAGTACCGAGAGGGGCTTTACCCGCTCACGCCCTTTACCCCCGAGCACGCAGCCGAGACGATAGACCAAATAACCGCGTTCGGCGATGAGTGCGTCAAAAAATACGGCACGCGCATTTTCTTCTGCGGGGATGAGATGTACATCAAGGCAAACCGCGAAATCCCCGATGATGATTTTTACGAGGAGTACACCCAGCTTGAAAACGGTGTTGGCATGATTCGCCTTATGCACACGGAGTTTCGCTCCGCGCTCATGCTCTCCGACGCGCCGGACGGTGTGCCGTTCTCCATTGCCACGGGCGCGGCGGTTGCCCCGTACTTTGAGCGCCTCTTGCAAATGGCAAAGCACAGATACCCCGAGCTTGACGGGCGTGTTTACGCCATTCAAAATGACTTTTTCGGCCACATGATAAACGTCACCGGCCTTATCACGGGGCGCGACCTTATAAACCAGCTCAAAGATAAACCCCTCGGCGAGCGGCTTTTCATCTCGCAAAATATGCTCCGCCGTCAGGAAATGGATTTTTTGGACGATGTGACGCTGGAAGAGGCGGTGAACGCCCTCGGTGTTCCGATTTACCCGATTGAGTCGGACGGCTTTGCCCTTTGGGACGCGATGAGCGGCATTTTGCCCGAGGTGAAGCTGCCCGAGCGCGAGGGTGAACAGACCGAATATTATAAATACAATCAAAACTGATAATTAGGGAGGGGAAAGAATTTGTCAAAACCTCTTGTAGCCATAGTAGGCCGCCCGAATGTGGGCAAATCCATGCTCTTCAATAAGCTTGTCGGCAAGCGCTTGAGCATAGTTGAAGACACCCCCGGCGTTACGCGCGACAGGCTCTATGCCGAGTGCGAATGGTGCGGGCGCAAGTTTAATATTGTCGATACCGGCGGCATTGAGCCGACTACCGACAGCGAAATCCTGCTTTTCATGCGCGAGCAGGCAAAGATAGCAATAAACGCGGCAAATGTCATTGTCCTCGTCACGGATATCCGCACAGGGGTCACGGCGGCGGACAAGGATGTTGCCAATATGCTTTTGCGCTCTAAAAAGCCCGTTGTGCTCGCGGTTAATAAGGCCGACTCCACGGGCGCGACCGACCCTGCGCTTTATGAATTCTACTCCCTCGGCCTCGGCGACCCCATTGCCGTTTCCGCCGTACACGGCCACGGCACGGGCGACCTTTTGGATGAATGCCTGAAGCACTTTCCCGCGCAGGACGAGAACGAAGAGGACGATGAGAGCATCAAGGTTGCCGTTATCGGCAAGCCCAATGTCGGCAAATCCTCGCTCGTTAACCGCGTCCTCGGCGAAAAGCGCGTTATTGTCTCCGATGTTGCAGGCACGACGCGCGATGCCGTGGATACCCCGCTTGAAAATAAATACGGCAAGTATGTTTTCATCGACACTGCCGGCATACGCCGCAAATCCAAGGTGGATGAGCGCGTGGAGAAATTCTCCGTCATGCGCGCCCAGCTTGCCATAGAGCGCGCGGATGTTTGCCTTATCATGATTGACGCGCGTGACGGCGTGACCGAGCAGGACACGAAGATAGCCGGGCTTGCGCACGAAGCGGGCAAGGCCAGCATAATCGTTGTTAACAAGTGGGATCTTGTGGATAAAGAAACCGGCACGATGGAGAAAATGCGCAAGGACATTATGCGCGATTTAAGCTTCATGAGCTATGCTCCCGTTATCTTCATCTCCGCCATGACCGGCCAGCGCACCGAGCGCATATACGAGCTTATAAACTTCGTAAACGACCAAACCAATATGCGCATCACCACCGGTATGCTCAACAATGTTTTGGCCGATGCTCAGGCGCGCGTCCAGCCGCCCACGGACAAGGGACGCAGACTTAAAATATATTACATGACGCAAACCGGCATAAAGCCGCCTTGCTTTGTGATATTCTGTAACTCAAAGGAGCTGTTCCACTTCTCCTATCAGCGCTATCTTGAAAACCAGATACGCGCTGTGTTCGGCTTAGAGGGAACGCCCGTGCGCATAGTCATACGGCAGAAAGGCGATAAAGAATGATTCTTTACTGGTTTTTGCTTTTGCTCATCTCCGTTGTGGCTTACGGCCTCGGCAGCATGAGCACCACTGTCATTGCCTCAAATTACGTTTTCCGCACTAGCCTGCGCCGTCTCGGCACGGGGAATCTGTGGATATCGAACTTCCGCCGCATTTACGGCATTTGGGGCTGGATACGGCTTTTGCTTGTGGAGCTTATCAAAAACTCCCTGCCCATCCTCTTCGGCTCGCTCCTTTTGGGGTTCAAGGGTCATGCGGACGTGGGGCGCGCGTTTGCGGGCTTGTGCGTTGTGCTGGGGCGGCTCTACCCGCTTTTCTATGACTTCAAGGGCAGCCACGCTACGCTCGCGCTCGTCACTATGGCGCTGTGGATTGACCCGTCTATCGGCATTGCCACGGCAGCCGTGGCGGCAATTGCGGTGTTTGTGACGAAGTACATCGCTCTCGGTACGCTTGTATCCGCGCTCGCGTTTGTCGCGGTGTCGCTTTTGATGGTGGAAGATGTGCTCATCCGCAATCTTATCATCATTGCCGCAGCGCTTATCTTCCTAAAGCATATCCCGGCGATATCCCGCATGACTTCCGGACGCGAAGAAAAGCTCAACTTCAAAGAGGATATCACCTACAAGCTTGACGAGAACTTTTGAGTAAACCCCGCTCATTTACCGTAGACACGGCAGAGTGTGCCGTGATATCATAATAAAATATTCGTCCCCTCTATTGAGAGGGGACGAGGAAATATAATACTTGCAGGAAAGAAGATAGAATATGAGTTTTGCGGAGCTGTTTTTAATCGCTGTCGGGCTGAGTATGGATGCGTTTGCCGTGTCCGTTTGCAAGGGGCTGAGTGTGCAAAAGCTTGAAAAGAAGCACACGCTGCTCGCCGGGCTTTATTTCGGCGGCTTTCAGTTTCTTATGCCCGTCATCGGCTATCTCCTCGGCGCGCGCTTTGAAAGCCTTATTACAAGCATTGACCATTGGATTGCCTTTGGTCTGCTGCTCATCATCGGCGGCAACATGATTAAGGAATCCTTCGGCGAGGCCGAAAAGCTCAACGATGATTTCGGCGTGAAAACAATGACGCTGCTCGCCGTTGCCACGAGTATAGACGCGCTTGCCGTTGGCATAACCTTTGCGTTCTTGCAGGTACATATTGTCCCTGCCGCGGGTATGATAGGCGTGACCACGTTTATTCTCTCCGCTGTCGGCATCCTCGTGGGCAACCGCTTCGGCACGCGCTATAAAGCCAAGGCCGAGCTTGCCGGGGGCATAATCCTCATACTCATCGGCACTAAGATACTTTTGGAGCATTTGGGGATAATAAACTTCTGATTTTGTTTTTGGGTGAGGTCTTTTGAAACTGACGGCAAAGAAGAAAATCTTAATAGCCGCGCTGTCGCTTGTGCTTGCAGTTATTGCGGGCTTCGGCGCATATAAGGCGTATGAGGCAGTTAGCTTTGCCAAGGCCGTCCATGCGCAGGAAGAGCGCGCGCTTTTGCGTTCGCAGCTTGCTTCCGACCGCGCCCGCACGGAGATATTGCGCCTGCGCCGCGAGCTGGAAGAGGAAACGGACACGCGCGATAAGCTCCTACAGGCGCTCTCAACCCGCGCCGAGAGCTTCGCAAGCTCGCTTTTGACGCTCGTAAACCCGTGGCACGAAGTGCCCGAGGGGTACTTTGTCGAGCTTGACACGGTGGAGGGGTACTTGGTGGATAGGTGCGCCGCAAACGCGCTCACGCAAATGCTTTCCGACTGCCGCGCCGCCGGGTTTGCACCGATAATATGCTCGGCCTACCGCACGCAGGAGTATCAGGAGATGCTCTACCGCAACAAGATAATGCGCCTTTTGGCAGAGGGTGTGCCGAATAAGGACGCGCCTGCGCTTGCGGCAAAGTCCGTTGCCCTGCCCGGCACGAGCGAGCATCAGCTCGGCCTCGCCGTTGACCTTATCAGCGAAACCTACACCAATCTTGACCAATGGCAGGAGCGCACCGAGGTGCAGCAGTGGCTCATGGCAAACTGTTATGATTACGGCTTCATTCTCCGCTACCCCAACGGCACGAGCGACACCACCGGAATTATCTACGAGCCGTGGCATTACCGCTATGTCGGCTCTTCCACGGCCAAAGCCGTGAAAGACTCCGGATTGGTGCTTGAAGATTATTTAGAGAGCTTAGAATAATGTTAATCCACTTCATGTCGAGACGTGAGGTGGATTTTTCTGCAAGACAGATATAGAAAACTGTCTTACTTTTTCAAACATATTTCGCTTTTTGTTATCATTTTTACTGCGCAAAATTTGTGGATAGTGTAGAAGCTTGTCGCGCTCGGTTGCTATGCTTCGGGGGCTTGGTGTATTATAGAAATGTTAGCATCTATCTATATATTATCACCTTTTTTCGGATAAAGGAGCAGCGCAACGTGAAAGATCTGAAGCATTTATTGTACTTTGAAAAGCTGTTGCAGGACACGGATAACGAGCTTATCCGCCGTGCAAAGGCCGAGGGGCGAATAATAATAGGCTATAACTGCTGCCAGCTTCCTGAGGTTTTGCTGAATCTTCCCGGCTGCGCCGCCGTGAGAATGCGCGCGCCGAAAACAAGCTCAATGGAGATAGGCACATATTACATGACGAGCCTCACCTGCGAATACTGCCGCGCGCTTATAGAGCGCTGTGTCGAGGGCGGGTACGGATTTCTTGACTGCATATTCGATGCTTATGCGTGCAGCCAAATGGCTGACGCGAACGACAATATAGAAAAGCTTCGTCTGTGCGGCGGGGATAACCCCAAGTTCTTTGTGGCGCACGTGGATACGCCCATAAAGGCGGACAAAAACGCGGTGGAGCATCTTGTTCGCGTGACCCGCGCCCGTGTGCTTGAGCGTTTACACGAGGTGTACGGGATTGACGTGTCGGATGACGCGCTGAGAGAGGCAGTGTCGCGGCATAATGAGCTGTGCCGCGTCATGAACGAGATAGGCAGCTACCGCAAGCTTGATAACCCGGTGATAACGGGCTATGAGTACGCCGTATTATGCCTTGCCGGGTATTGCTGCCCGCAGGATATGATAATAGATAAGCTGCGCGAAACCGCCGAGGAGCTGAAAACGCGCCTTGCGCCCGAAAAGCCGCCTTACAGAATCCGCGTGGCTGTCGCGGGCAGCGAGATAGACGACCCCGATTTTATCAAGCTTATCGAGATGTCGGGGGCGTATGTCTGCGCGGATCGCTATTGCTTCGGCTCGTTCCCCGGCAGAGAGGAAATTGAGCTTAACGACCGGGAAGATGTGCTCACACAGATTTGCCGCCACAATGTGATGCACTGCCAATGCCCGCGCTATATGGATAAGGACAGGATAGCTTACCGCAAGGAGTATTTGAGCGAGCTTGCGCGCGAGTATAAGGCGGACGGGGTTATTGTAGAGCAGATGAATTTCTGCAATTTTTGGCCGTATGAGCGCGCGGCGATGTATCACATTTTGCCCGAGGAATACGGCTTGCCGGTGTTGAGCGTGGATAGGCCGTACATAGTCGGCGCGTCCGGCCAAATGAGGACGCGCGTGCAGGCGTTTGTGGAAAGAGTGGAGATTAAAAAGCTCAGAGGGGGCGGAAATAATGGCGCTTAATAAATACAATGCTTCCGGCGAAAGCTTATATAACGGCGGCAAAACCCGCACCCGCCGCGAGTGGCGCGGCCTATCGGACACTTGGTATGATTATAAATGCTGGGTGAAAAACTGGGGTCAGCTCGCGAAATTCGTATGCAACGTGCAAAACCTCAAGGGCTTTTTCAGATACCGCTGGATGCTCGATTATGTTGCGGCGATTGACCTTGTTGACAGAAGCACGGCCGGCACACGAGGAACGCAGCTTCGCATGGCGCACACGGTGTATGATTTCATCGTGCGTCAGCTTATCTGCTCGCTCACGCTCATTTTTGAAGCGGATCAGCGCATAGGCGGCGACAGGGAAAAAAGCGATAAAGCGGTTGTGCTGGATGAAAACATGATGGAAGAGATCATGTTCGGCTTCCCCACGCTGACGCGCCTTTGCCCGCAGCTTCCGGGGGTGTTTGCCCGCAGTGCGGTGGCGCAGCATTCGGCGGAATTTTATTTGGATAAGGCCGAGGAGTATGGCATAACGGGCGATGTCTGCACAATGCCGAAGGCCGAGCTTGGCATAGCCTTAGAGGACGATAACCCCATAGTCGGTAAATGTCTCCTGCATTCAAACACCACCTGCGATACCTCCCTCATGGGCAACAGCTTAGAGGACAGGCGCTATAATAAACCCGCCTTTGCCATCGCCGCGCCGCACGTTTTGGACGATGAGCTTATATATGAATACGCCGTGGAAGAGATAAAGGGCGCAATACGCTTTGTTGAGGAGCAAACGGGCGAAGCGTGGGATTGGGGCGCGTACTTTGAGAATATGCGCTTATTCAATGCCGTCACAAGGAGCTTTCTTGAAATCCTTGAATTGCAGAAAACGGACTATCCCCAGGTGCCGGAGAATAACTACGCCCTGCACCGCGATATTTATTATATGCGTATGCTCAACGCCACAAGCGCGGAGATACTGGCGGTGGATGACGAGATACGAAAGCTTATGTATAAGGGCTATGCCGCGAAAGAGCCACTCTGCCGCGAGCATAGACACAGGGCTATCATGTGGGGCGTGCAGGCAGAGTTTTATACGGCGTTCCCCAATTGGCTTATAAACTGCTGGGGCATAATACCCATTACGCACTTCATGAACCTCACCTCTACCGAGATTTATGCCGAAACCGATACGCCCGAAAACCGCGAGCAAGCGTATTATGACCTTGCCGATCTCTACATCAAAACGATTATGCGAAACCGCTCGGAAAGCGGCTTGAAATACGGCGTGGATGAGCTGTGGAGCTTTTGTGAAGAGTTTAATTGCGACATGATAATCATGTATGAGCAAATGGCGTGCAAGGCGATGATGGGCTATCACGGCCTTTTTGAGGAAGAGGCGGCAAAGCGCGGCATACACCTTGTGTGGGTGACGCATTGCCTGCTTGACCCGCGCAAAGCCTCGCGCCAAAATATCCGTGACGAGGTCAACCGCTATATGCGCACGGTTTTGGGCGAAGAGCCGCTTGACGCGCGCTTAGAAGTGATATCGGACGATAACGCCTGGTAAAATTAAAAAAAGAGAAAGGAGAGAAAGAATTGAAGAAAGCGAAAAAAATCGCGTTGATAATTGTGATTATTTGCGTTTTGCTCTTTGCGGCAAGCTTGGCGGTGTATTTTTTCAATCTTGATATGCGCTTTGTTGCAAAGCTCCAAACGCGCCTTGAAGCGCTGTATGACCGCGTTAAAAGAACCCCCATGCCGTAAGCTGACGGTAGTTGAACGCCTGCGCCTGTCAGCAGACCTTTTTGCCGATTTTTGTCCTTTGCTCTTTGAAGGGCGACAGCCCGTCTGCATTGCAAAAGCCCAAAATCGACTAAAAATCTCAAGCTGACAGGTGCTTTGCAGTTTTGCCAATGCTGGTTTTCGTACAGACACGGGAGAAGATTGCAGGGAATACTTCGTGTATTTTCAAAAGCTTTAACGAAGTATGGGCGGAAATCAGCTTGACAAAACCGTCAGAGGTTCAACTCCCGTCAGCTTAAAACAATAATCCCCGTGCCGTTAAGGACACGGGGATTATGCTTAGAGCTTTGCCAGCTCTTCTTCGCTCATTCTGTATTCTTCTGCCACGCCGTAAACGTCTTCCGCCCGGCGGCGCACAGCCGGTTTAAGCTTGAAGCGGCCTTTGGTTTTGCACCATTCGTAGGTGGTGTAAAACGCGATATCCACGCCGAGCGAGGCAAGCTTTTCCGGCGGCTCGTTGCTGACCATTACGCCCGACTGCAAGCAGTTGCCGACAAGGCGGACAAACCATTCGTCCACGGTGTGGACTTGGCCGAGTATGTCAAGCTCGCCCAAAAGGTCAAGGCGCAAAAGCGCGCCCGTAACTTCCGCTCCGTTAACCTCGGCCACATCGAGATACCGACAGCACAGAATCCACATCCGTTCAAAGTCGTTTTTCGCGGCAATAAAATCGGTAAAATACTCATCCTTGTTCAAATGAACATCGGCCAGCATCCTTTCGATAATCTGCTTTTTGCTTGAAAAGTTCAGATAAAACGTGGAGCGGGCAATTCCCGCCGCCGCGCAGATATCGTTGACGGAAACATTCTCGTAGCCGTGCTTTTTGAAAAGCTCAACGGCGGAATCAATTATAAGCTTGGCTTGCTTGCTTTTTGCATCGGACATAAGCCCACCTCTTTCGGACAGGGTGTACAGATTTCAAAGACATTATATCGGTTTTGCAGTCTGCTGTCAAATAGAATCTTAATTTCCGAACACCCAAAGATGCGTTACGCCGAAGGCTTCCCGAATAAAGTAGTTCATTGACAGCAGGGGATTGCCCGGCACGCAGGCAAAGCCCGCCGCATCCACGCCCAGGCGCGCGGCCATGCTCTTTGCGCGGAAAAGGTGATAGGAGCTTGAAAGTATGCTCACGTTGCCGCTCGGCTCATCGCCGAGGGAACGGATGATATCAAAGGAGTATTCAAGGTTTTCCATGGTGGACGTGGCCTTGTCCTCGGTGATGATGCGGCTCTCGTCAATGCCCGCGTTTATAAGCCAAGTGCGCATACATTCAGCCTCGGTGATATCCTCGCCCTCGCCCTGTCCGCCCGTGACTATCACCACGGAATCGGGGTTCGTCATCAAAAACTCATACGCGCCGTACAGGCGGTAGTTAAGCGAGCGGCTGGGCACCGTGCCGCGTACCTGCGCACCGAGCACAACGCCGTACTTTTTCTGCGTTGCATCGCTGTCGGTGCGGGCGTTGAAGAGGATGGGCATTTCCACAATGCAAAAGTAAATAAGCCCTGCGCTTATAAGCGCCGCCGCAACGCGCCAAAGGTTTTCGGGCAGAAGCTTTCTCATAAGCAAAACCACGGTTATGAACACAAGCGTGTGCGCAATGTAGGAATACCCGTGCATGGCAAAGCGGAAAAACGCCGCCGCGGCCCAAAGCCCCGCGATTACCCCTGTGAATGCATTAAAATGAAACAATTTTGTCATGTGTTTAATTCCTCCCATTTTTCGTAGAGGAGCAAAAGCTCATCATCGAGCGCGTTTTTCTCTTCGTCAAGCTCCATGAGCTTTTGATAGTCGGTCGCGTGTTCCTCGGAAAGCTGATTCAGCTCTGCAAGGCGCGCTTCAAGCTTGGCTATTTCCTTTTCAAGCTTTGCCGCGGCGCGCTCACGATTGGGGGACGCGTCCTTTTTTGCGCTTTCCTTTTTGACGGCGGATTTCTTGGTATTGTTCCGTGCATTTTGCTCAAAAACCGCCTGACGCTCGCGCCATTGGCAATATTCGCTGTAATTGCCGCGAAAATCGGTGATTTTGCCGTCCGAGAGCGCCCAAATGCGCGTGGCAAACTTCTCTATGAAATATCTGTCATGCGAAACGAAGAGCAGCGTTTGCTCGTAGTCGGACAGGGCATCCTCCATCCATTCTCGGCTTGCAATGTCGAGGTGGTTTGTCGGCTCGTCGAGAAGCAGAAAGTTAATGTCCCCGCCCATGAGCATACAAAGCCGAAGTCGGCTCTTTTCCCCGCCTGAAAGTGTACCCACCGGGGTGAAAACGCTCTCCCCGCGAAAGCCGAACGCTGCGAGGCGGTCGCGCGCTTCCTGCGGCTGACAGCGGCAGTCGTAAAGCATAGTGTCGAGCGCACTGCGCGAATCATTCGAGAAAGAAACCATTTGCGGCAGGTACGCCGAGCGCACCGCAGGGCCGAGGGCAAGATAGCCCGTGTCGGGCTTTTCCTCGCCCATTATCAGCTTTACGAGCGTGGATTTGCCAGTGCCGTTATCGCCGATAAGCGCCACGCGCTCCCCGCCCTCTATAAGAAGCTCAAGGCCGGAAAAGAGCGTGCGCTCCCCAAACGCCTTGGAGACATTGTCTGCTACCAGCACTTCATCTCCGTTAAAATCCCGCTCCTTAAAGCGCACGGTGAGCTTGCGCTGCTCTGTGGGCTTTTCACTGCGCGAGAGCTTTTCAATGCGCTTTTCCATGGAGAAAGCGCGCTTGTGAAGCTTGTCCATGCCCATGAACGCCCAAAGGTGCATCTGCTCTGCCGCGCGGGTAAGCTGCTCTATCTTGGCCTGATCCTTTTCGTATTTTTTCAGCTTCTCGTCAAAGCGGCGCTGCCGCTCGTCAATGTAAAAGCTGTAGTTGCCGGAGTATAGCTCGGCCTTGCCCTCGGATATCTCCACACAGCGCTGCACAACCTTGTCGAGAAACCAGCGGTCATGGCTTATTACAAGCACTGTCCCCTTGAAATGCAACAGGTAATCCTCCAGCCACTCCGTGGCGTGCAGGTCAAGGTGGTTTGTCGGCTCATCCAGCAAGAGTATGTCCGTGTCCTCTAAGATAAGGCGCGCGAGGTTGACGCGTGTTTTCTCTCCGCCGGAGAGTAAGGAAAAAAGCTGCTCACGCATGGCGCGGGGGATATCAAGCCCGTTTGCCACGCGGTTGCGGTCAAGCTCCATGTCGTACCCGCCGAGGCGGCGAAAATCCTCGCTGAGCTTATCGTAGCGGTTTAGAAGCTCTTCCGAGCTGTCGTTTTCCATTTCCTTTGTGAGCGCGTCTATCTTCTCGGCAAGGTCATTTAAATGCCGGTGCGCATCGCGCAATACGTCCTCCACCGTCCAATCATCGGGGTAAACGGGGATTTGCGATATAAGCCCCAGACGCTTGCCCGGCGCAATTGCGATTTCGCCCTCATCGCGGTCGATTTCGCCCACGAGTATACGAAAAAGCGTAGTCTTGCCGCAGCCGTTGTGGCCGAGTATACCCACGCGCTCCCCGGTGTTGACGGAAAAGCTCAACCCGTCAAGCACGTTTTTGCCTATTTCAAACGACTTTACAAGCGCGTTTACGGATATGTCAATCATTAAAGGGTCACTCCCTGCCGTTTAAATAATCCATGTAGTCCTGCAAATATTTGTTCGTCAAACTGCCCGCCGCGCTCAACCCGCCGCCGCCGCGCTCTATCATCGTCACAAAGGCGTAGGGGTGCTCATCATCGTCGAGAAAGCCGACAAACCACGCGTTGGAGCTGCCGTCGCCAAGCTCGGCCGTGCCGGTTTTGGCGCAGATGCTAAGCCCGGGGAAATTATGCTCAGCGTCATAGCTTGTCTGCGCGGTGTAGCCCATGTATTGGCGGAGCTTCGAGGCCGTGCTTGCGTCCATAAAGCGCTCGTAGATAGGCTCGCTCCCGTCCATTATCAGCTTCGGCTCAACAAGCACGCCGCCGTTTGCCACGGCGCACACAAAGCGCAGCATGGCATACGGGCATACAAGGTCAGTCGATTGCCCTATGCCCGACCAGCCTGTTTCCGGGTCACCTACAAACTCCGTGGGGTAGTTACCGGCAGCGGTTTTTATCCCGTCAAGGCTCTGCCTGTCGAGAAAGCCGTAGCTTCGCGTGTACTCGGCCATAGTCTCCTGCCCTACGCGCACGGCAAGCTGCGCAAAGGTGCAGTTGCAGGAGTTGGCGAGCGCTTGTTCAAAGCTCTGCTCCCCGTGCGGCGTTTTGCACGTAATCGGCACGCCCGCAATCTCCACCGTGCCCTCGCAGGTGAAGGCTTCATTCAAAAGCGTGGGTATATTCTCAATCGCGGCGGAAGCCGTCACGAGCTTGAATACCGACCCCGGCACGAACGAGGCCGAAAGGCAGCGGTTTATATATGCGCCCTCTGCGACATCGCCCTCTGCTTCCAGCGGGTCAACGCTCGGCATTGACACCATGCCGAGCAACTCTCCCGTGCGGTAGTTGCAGACAAGCACGGCGGCGTTGTAGTTTTCTTTTTCAGCCTCTATCGGATTTCCGAGCGCGTCAAATTGCTCTTCCGTGGGCTTGTAGAGCCTGCATAGGCGCGCGTAAATGAGCTTATTAAGCTCTGCGTCAATGTTAAGCTGCATTACGCTGTGCTCGGCTTGGGTTGTGCCGGTTATGAGGTCAAACCCCTGCATATCGTTCCAAAAGTTTGACAGCACCCCCGTCCCCGTGCGCCCCCAATAGTCGCCCGTAACGTGGTAATTTGCCTCGCGCGTCCATTCATCGGGCGCGAAGAGATTTTCATACCCGCTGAAATAGGCAAGGCTCGTGCCGCGCCTATCGTAAATCTGCCCTGTTGAGCCGGAGTTTGCACGCGAAAAGTACAGCGCCCAATCCTGCCCGTGGTCAACGTATCTGAGTACATATACAACCATCCCGCATATGACGAGTGCCGCCAAAAGCAGCACGGAGACGGCGCGATTCGTGATTCTCCTCATATATCATCCTCCGAAAAGTACCCGTCGTCATAGTCCTCTTCGTCCTCTTCCTCGTCCTCGCCCATGCGCTTTACGGCGTTCACGGCGAAGCTTGCACTGCGGCGGTTGTCCGCACTCTTGATATACGCCATCATCATCCAGCAGGAAAGCAGCGACGACCCGCCGCGCGACACGAACGGGAACGTAACCCCGGTGAACGGGAGAATATCCAACGAGCCGAACACATTCAGCGCCAGCTGCACCAAAAGCATACTCATCGCCGCGCACGCGGCTATTGCGTGGTAGGCAGAGCGCCCCTGCCGCGCCGAACGCACCGCGAAAAACGCCAGCGTCAGCACAGCCATAACCATGCACAGCCCTATAATAAGCCCAAGCTCTTCGCATATCAGGGCAAACACCATGTCCGTGTTCGCCGCGAAAATGGTTTCAAGCCAGCCCTCGCCCGCGCCCTTGCCGAAAAGCCCGCCCGAAGCGGCGGCGGAAAGCGCGCGCGTTTGCTGAAAGCCCTTGTCGTATATATCTTCCCAAACGTGCCCCCAAGTGGCAAAGCGCTGGGCGATGTACGGCTTTACGGACACGGCCAAAAACCCGGCCAGCCCTGCGCCCGACACGGCCAAAAGCACGGTTGCGATTGACCCGGAGCGCATGAAAGAGATTATAAGAAAGCTTACGAAGAAGATAAGCGCCGTGCCGAAGTCGCCTATAAGCGCAAGGGCGATTACACACGCGGCGGAAAAGCCGATGAAGGTATAAAGGTTTTTCGTGCGGTAGAGCCTGTCGAGCGTGGATGCGCCCACGTAGATATAAAAGGCTTTCACAAATTCCGACGGCTGGAACGAGTACCCGCCGAATTCAAGCCAGTTTCGCGCGCCGAAAACTGCGTCACTTGTCAGTACGTTCACGCCCAGCAACGCCAGCGCCAGCACCGCCACGGGGATGCGCATTACCGCCGTGCGGCGTAGATTGCGAAGCCACCACCCGTTTATAAGGAACAGCGCCACGCCCACCGTTGTCAAAAGAAGCTGCTTAAACATATCCTCCGGCGTGCTCGTTGCCGCAACGGACATACCCAGCGCACTGAGGTAAAACGCCAGCGTTTCCACTTCAAAGCCCGTGCGGTCAATAAAGCGCATGGAGCAGTAGCAAAGCCACTGTATGCACATAAGCCCCGCGAAAGCAAGGGCGATAGCGCGGGCATATTCGCTCTGTGCCGTCACAAGGTGCTCGAGCATCAAAAACGCTTCAAACAGCGTCAGCTCTATAAGCGTCACGGCGGGGGAGACGGCCTGACCCGGGCGCGTCCTGTGCTCTTCCAGAGCCTCGCGCTGTTCGGAGTTTATCGGCAAAAACCGCAGCACAACCCCGGCGAGGTTCAAAACATCGCCGTTTCGCACTTCCGTGCCGTTTTCGCCCACCTTAACGCCGTTTACCCATACGCCGCCTTTTGAAAAGATGTCGTACAGCCGCCACACGCCCCTGTCCGAGCGCGTCAAAATCGCATGGACGCGCCCCACGGCGGGATTATTCACACGTATGTCGGAAAAGCGGGAGCGGCCTATGCTGTTTTCCCAGTGCAAAATTTGCAGGTTCTCCCGCCCGCGGCGCAGATAGCCCCACAGCTCCGGCTCGTAGCGCTCGTTGAGCATGGAGCGGATACAGCGTATTATTATCGCCGCCGAAAGTACAATAAGGGCGTACTTGGCCGTTGTCATTATATATTGGCTCAAAAGCTCCGTGCTCATCACCCCGCTATAAACAAATTCTCAATTTTATATTATAGCATAAAACTTGTGCGGTTGACAACTGCGGCGCGATAAACTACAATAATAAGCATGAAAAAAAGAAGCTTATTCCGCAATGCGGATAAAAAAACGATAATTTGGATAGCGGCGCTTGCCCTCGTGTGCATAGCCTGCCTTGCGGCGTGGGTGCTCACAGGGGTGCTCGGCAGCGGCACAACGGCCGTTATCCGCGTGGACGGAGAGGAATTGTACCGCATTAATCTTTCCGCTGTGCGCGATGAATATGATATAGACATCACCACCGACTACGGCAGCAACACCGTTCACGTTGCGCCCGGCAGCATCGCCGTCACGGAAGCTAATTGCCCGGACAAAATCTGCGTCCGTCAGGGTGCGATAAGCCAAAGCGGTGTGCCCATAGTCTGTATGCCGCATAAGCTCAGCGTGCGCATAGAGGGGAGCGGGATAGATGGCTAAGACGAAGAAGCTCGCGCTTATGGCGCTTTTAACGGCGATAGCGCTCACTATTTTCATGCTTGAAGCGCAGCTTCCTGCGCCTGTTCCCATTCCGGGCGTGAAGCTGGGGCTTGCCAATATCATCACGCTCACTGCCATGCTCATCCTCGGCAAAAAGGAAGCGGGCGCGGTGCTCGCCGTGCGCATTGTCATGGGCGCGGTCTTTGCGGGCAGTCCGTCCGCGATTTTGTACAGCGGCGCGGGCGGCGTGTTTGCGTATGCGGTGATGTGTTTTCTTATCGGGCGCGTGGCGGAAAAGCGGCTGTGGGCAGTGTCCGCCGTGGCGGCGGCGGCGCACAATATGGGGCAGCTTTTGGCTTGTGTGCTGGTGGTGAAAACTCCGGGCGTGTTTCTTTATGCCCCGGCGCTTATCATTTCCGGGGTAATAACCGGCGTGTTTACGGGCATTGCGGCGTTGTATCTGGTGCGCGCCGTGCGCAAGCTGAAGCTTTGATTAACATACAAACAAGCTTGGATTTGACTATTTTGATAAAATGGATATAATATAAATAATTTATTTAATACGTAAAGAAGAAAGGCAGATAATAATATGAGCGAATGCACACATGATTGCTCCACCTGCGGCGAAGATTGCGCCAGCCGCGACCCGGCAAGCTTCAAGAAGGAGCTGCACGAGGGCGCAAGCGTTAAAAAGGTCATTGCCGTTGTCAGCGGCAAGGGCGGCGTGGGTAAATCCCTCGTCACAAGCCTTTTGGCTTCCGAAATGCAGAGACGCGGCTATAATGCCGCCGTTTTGGACGCGGATATCACCGGCCCCTCTATCCCGAAATCCTTCGGCGTGACGGAGCATTGCGTAGGCACGGACGAATACATTCTCCCCGTCACAACGCACACCGGGCTTCAGATAATGTCCATTAACCTCATCCTCCAGGATGAGCGCGAGCCGGTTGTGTGGCGCGGCCCCGTTATTGCCGGTGCGGTCACGCAGTTTTGGACGGACGTAATGTGGCAGGATGTTGACTATATGTTTGTCGATATGCCTCCCGGGACGGGTGATGTACCTCTGACAGTGTTCCAGTCCCTGCCCGTTGACGGCATTGTAATCGTCACCTCGCCTCAGGATCTTGTCGGCATGATAGTTGCCAAGGCCGTCAAAATGGCTGAGATGATGAATGTCCCCGTGCTTGGTCTTGTGGAGAATATGTCCTACTTCAAATGCACCGAGTGCGGCAAGGAATATGCAATCTTCGGCGAAAGCAAAGTTGCCAAGGCCGCCGAGGAATTCGGCATTGCCCACTATGCCCGTCTGCCTATCGACCCCGTTATTGCCACCATGGTTGACGCGGGTGAGGTGGAGTATGTCAGCGGTGAGCATATCGCGCCCATCGCGGATGTAATTGAAAAAGGAGAGCAGTAAATGATAATTGCGGTTGCATACGATAACGGCCAAATCGGCGAGCATTTCGGCCATGCGCAGATGTTTGCGCTCTATGACTACAATGAAACCGACCTCGGCGCGTGCTCAAAGCGCCTCGTTGACGCGTCCGACCGTCACGGCCATATGGCAATGGCGGAGCTTATGCGCGACAATAATGTCGCGGCGGTTATCTCCGGCAACATGGGTACCGAGGCCAAGCGCCAGCTTCTCAGCTTCGGCATAGTCCCCGTTTGCGGATACTGCGGCGATGCCGACACTGCGGCGGATTTGCTTGTCACCGGCCAGCTTCCCATTGACGGCGGCGAGCAGGGTAATTGCAGCGGCGGTTGCGGCGGCTGCTCCGGCTGCGGCGGCCACGATGAAGAGGGCGGCGAATGCTCCTGCGGTTGCGGCTGCCATTGAAATAATAGTATAAAACCCAAACCGGGCGCGTCATTTTCTGACGCGCCCGGTTTTTCGTGCGTTTTATTGCAGCACACTGCCGTCTGCAAGGGTTATGCTGTAGCCGTTGAAGTTTATAAGCCCGTGGTTTTCAAGGCGGCTTACGGTGCAATTGCCTGTCAGCGTCCAGGTGCAGCCCTCGCCCACGGTGATAACGGCGTTATCCTCCACCGCTGTCCCCTTGGCATTTTTGAGTATGCTTATACTGCCGATGAATTCGCTTTCGTCTTTCAAGTTGAGCGTGAGGGTTGAAATGCTGTCAACGAGTATATCGCCCTCAAGGCGCTGCTTTGTCGCGGTAAGCTCTGCCTGTGCGCCGTTCTGCCCGGCCTTGCCCCAGCCGCGCTCGCCGGAATTGCCGCTTACGCGCAGAAGATACCC
This sequence comes from uncultured Oscillospiraceae bacterium, assembly GCA_964524815.1. Classification (GTDB taxonomy): domain Bacteria; phylum Bacillota; class Clostridia; order Oscillospirales; family Oscillospiraceae; genus Limivicinus. The sequence continues at coordinate 3,941 of CAZGFK010000016.1, read as the reverse complement.
GCTTTCGTCAAGGTTTTTTATCGTCACCTCGGAAAGCTTGATAACGGCGCGGGTGTTTGTGATGTAGAACATATCCCCGCTTTTCCCCGTGAGCGTTCCGCCCGTCATTGCAAAGCGCGCCGTTCCCTCTTCCGCATCTCCGGACATGGACTGGTAGAGCATCACGTTGTGCACGTTTTCCGCCGAGGAGCTGCCCTCGGTTTTGCTCATCGCGCCCGTAACCGTGCATTCTTTCAGCGTGAGCGAGTTTTTGCCCTCTATCACAAGCGCCTCGGAGCTTTCGCTCTTCAAGCTCGCCTTGCTCACGGTGATATCCGCTGTGGAGTATACTGCCGGGGAGTTAAGGCCCAAGGTGCGGAAGCTCCCGCCCGTTACGGTCACTGTTCCGCCGCCTCTGTCGGTGCGTATGGCGGCGGAGGAGCTGCCCTCGGTTTTCACGGTGAGGCTTTCCGCCGTGGTGGTTGCACCCCCGGTGGTCTGTATGCCGCCGGAGTTATCGCCCGTTGTGTTTATAACGGTGCTTAGTATAGTTACCTGCGTTCCCGTGCCGTAGGCGAATATGCCGTTTCCGTTTTTCGCGCTTGAGGATATGCTTGAGCCCGAAATCGTCACCTGTGCGCCGTCCGTTGCGAGCAGGGCAGCGTTCACGCCGTAAAAATCGCCCGCCTCGGTGTTCGAGCTTTTCCCGCCGGATTTATCCACGCTCACGCTTTTCAGCGTTACCGCTGCGCCTGTTACGCGCAGGGCGTTTTCGTCATCGCCGTCGGAAGTGTACTTTTCGCCGGTGAGCGTGCTGTCCGCGCTCACGGTGTTCGCGCTCTCGCCCTGCGTAAATGCCGCCCCGCCGCCAAAGCCCGCGCCGTTTGGCATTTCGGGCGGTTCACCTTGGGGCATATCGCCGTTCGGCTTCTCCGGCGGTTCACCTTGGGGCATATCGCCGTTCGGCTTCTCCGGCGGCTCGCCTTGGGGCATATCGCCGTTCGGCTTCTCCGGCGGTTCACCTTGGGGCATATCGCCGTTCGGCTTCTCCGGCGGCTCGCCTTGGGGCATATCGCCGCCTCGTATTTCGGGCGGGGCGCTTTCGCCGGGGGCGGCTTTGTTGCCGTCTGCCGCGCCGCAGCCTGCGCACAGCGTGACAAGGCACACCGCGAGCAGCGCACACAGCGCGCTTTTCAATCGTAGCATTGTACGTTCAATCCTTTCAAACGGAGTGGTTTCAAAGTTCTGACATAGCATACCCGCTAATACTTAACTCAGCCTTAACTGCGCATGAAAAATATGTGAACAATGGGGATAAAAACAGCGGCGCGCGGTCAAAATCGACCGCGCACCTGCATATTCACTCCGTTACGTGCTCCATGCCTTGGCCTACTATGGCGCGCACGTGCTCATCCGCGAGGGAGTAGTACACGCTCCGCCCGTCGCGGCGGCTTTTGATGAGCTTATTTTGCTTTAGTATTTTAAGCTGATGCGATACGGCGGAAACTGTCATATTAAGCGCCGCCGCCATGTCGCACACGCAAACCTCCGCTTCAAAGAGCACGAAAAGAATCCGTATGCGCGTAGAGTCGCCGAAAACCTTGAATAGCTCGGCAAGGTCATACAGTTGCTCTTCCGGGGGCAGATTATTGCGCACGGTCTGCAAAAGCTCCTCGTGTACCTCGCCCACTTCGCAGCATTCCAATTCTCTCTCGCTTGCCATGACTTGCCCTCCTTATAAATTCTTCACGCGCAGCGCTCTCACGGCGTTGAGCACTGCGATTATCATCACGCCCACATCGGCGAAAATCGCCACCCACATATTTGCGATACCTACCGCGCCCAGCGCAAGGCAAACAAACTTCACGCCTATGGCAAAGTAGATGTTCTCGTACACTATCCTCAGGCACTTGCGCGAAATGCGTATGGCCTTGGCGATTTTCAGGGGGCTGTCGTCCATGAGCACAACATCCGAAGCCTCAATCGCCGCGTCCGAGCCGAGCGCGCCCATTGCAATGCCTATGTCCGCGCGCGACAGCACGGGCGCATCGTTTATCCCGTCCCCCACAAAGGCCAGCATTTCGCCCTTGCTCTTCGCGTCCAAAAGCTCTTCCACGCGCGTGACCTTATCTTCGGGCAAGAGCTTGCTGTACACGCGGTCTATCTCCAGCTCCTGTGCCACGGTGCTTGCTGCTTTGTCATCATCGCCTGTGAGCATTACGGTTTCTTTCACGCCTATGCGCTTTAGCTCGCTTATGGCTTGCTTTGCGTCCGGCTTTATCACATCGCAAATGAGAATATGCCCGCAGTAGGCTTTGTCAATTGCCACGTGTACAACCGTGCCCACATGGCTGCATTCGACATATTCAAGCCCCAATTCGTCCATGAGCCTGTGATTTCCCACGGCGACCTCGCGCCCGTCCACGCTCGCGATTACGCCGCGCCCGCTCAGCTCCCGCACCTTGCCCACGCGGTTTTTGTCAAGCGGCTTTCCGCAAGCATCGCGCAAGCTGCGGCTTATGGGGTGGGTGGAGTAGCTTTCGGCAAGGGCGGCGTATTCAAGCAGCTTTTCTTCTTCCAGCGTGCAATGGTGAATCCCTGCCACGGCGAAAACGCCCTGCGTCATGGTGCCGGTCTTGTCGAATACCACGTATTTGACCTTGGAGAGCGTTTCCATGTAGTTTGACCCTTTTACAAGCACGCCCGCACTGCTCGCCCCGCCTATCCCGGCAAAGAAGCTCAAAGGAATGCTGATAACGAGCGCGCATGGGCAGCTTATTACGAGAAACGTCAGCGCGCGGTATATCCATGTGCCGAAATCGGCGCTTGCTCCCATTGCGAGATTCACAAGCGACGGCAAAAATGCCAGCGCCAACGCGCCGTAGCACACGGCGGGGGTGTAGATGCGGGCAAACTTGGATATAAACGCCTCACTCTTCGACTTGCGCGAGCTTGCGTTTTCCACCAGCTCCAGCACCTTGGACGCGGTGGATTCGCCGAATTCCTTAGTCGTGCGAAGCTTTATAAGCCCGGTGTCATTGATGCACCCGCTTATAACCTCATCGCCCACGCCAACCTCGCGCGGAAGGCTCTCGCCCGTGAGCGCCGCCGTATTGAGCACACTCTCACCCTCGACTATAACCCCGTCAATGGGTATCTTCTCTCCGGGCTGAACCGTGATAACCGTGCCTATCGCCACATCGTCCGGCGAAACGCGCTCAAGCGAGCCGTCCTCGCGCTCGATGTTGGCATAGTCCGGGCGGATATCCATCAGCGCCCCGATGCTTCTGCGGCTTTTGCCCACGGCGATGCCCTCAAAAAGCTCGCCTATCTGATAAAATATCATAACGGCAACGCCCTCGCGGTAATCGCCCAGCGCGACCGCGCCCACGGTTGCAACAGCCATGAGAAAGTTTTCGTCAAAGGGCTGGCCGCGCCGTATGCCCTTGTAGGCTTTTTTGAGCGTCTCCCAGCCTATCGTGAAATAGGGGATAAGGAAGAGCGCGAGCTTAATCCACCCCTCCGCCGGGATAAACGACACAATAACCGTCATCACCACGGTGGCGACAATGCGCCAAAGTAGCTTTTTCTGCTTTTTCGTCATCACTCAACCCTCGTTTTACGCAGCAATCAGAAGAAAATCTCGCAATCCTCTTCAACGCGCTTGCAGTTTTCCAAAACCTTTTTCATCACGGCCTTTGCGTCCGCGCTGTCTTCAAACTCCACGCTCATTTTCAGCGCCATGAAATTCACGCTCGCATCCTTTACGCCCTCGGTGTTCTTCGCGGCGTGCTCCATCTTGTTTGCGCAGTTGGCACAGTCAACGTCTATCATGTAGGTCTTTTTCATGGTTCGGTCTCCTTAATGAAAATCGTTTAGATTTGATGTTTGAACAACTATTCAAATGTTCAATTGCATTATATGCTTCTGCGCAGCACTTGTCAAGGGGAAAATCAAAAGAA
>CAZGFK010000015.1:0-27254 GCA_964524815.1 uncultured Oscillospiraceae bacterium | reverse complement strand
TAAGGGCGGCGTGCATAGCGATAAGAAGCAAGCGAGAGTGCACCCCGCTTGCTGTCTTATTATATATCATTATATCGTTAAGTGTGAAATTTACAAGGAATGACCCGGCCGGGTGCGCGGTTTATATATGCAGCTCGGCTTTAAGGGCTTTTTGCAGAACCGATGAAAAATTGATATCCTCGCGCTCGGCCAAGGTGTTGAGCCATGCGGGAATCGTCAAAGTTTTTTTGACGGCGCGATTGTTGAAGAACTTTCGGTACTCCACGGTATCACACGCAATAAGCGTTACGAACTCATCTTTGTCGGTTTCGACTTTGCCGATATCGGACGCAGGCGGGATATCTATTTCGCGCTCTTCCATATCATAGAGCATGAGACAAAGCGCGTCGTTTGCCATAAAAACTCCGTCTTCCAAGGACGTGCCGGAAGTATAGCAGCCAGGAACATCGGGGAAACGGATGGAGTAACCGCCGTCCTCTTCCTGTGTAAAAACAGCGGGATAAACGTATTTAGCCATAATGAAAAAACCTCCTAATCTATGCCCGTGCGCGGTATTAACTAAGTCCTGCGTCTCGCAGAATTGATTTCAGCGTCCCTTTCGGAACATCTTCGGTTTTGTGCCGCGGTACGGTGAACTGTCGCCCGGTCAGGGGACTTATCCAAATTGTGTGATTGCTTCCCTCTTTCAGTATATAGCATCCACCGGCTTTAAGCTTTTTAATCAGCTCACTATATCTTATCTCCTCACACCCTTTCTATGCGCATATTATAACACGTGTTAATACGTGTGTCAAGCGCTGCGTATAATCCCCCCCTTGCCAAACCTCTTCCCATACGGTATAATCTGCCTGTAAACCTTATATAAGGAGCAAGGTATATGGATTTGCAAAGGCTGACGATAGGGCAAATGGCGGAGCTTAACCATGTTTCGGAGCAGACGCTGCGCTTATACGACCGCGAGGGGCTTTTGAAGCCGCAGGAGGTTGACCCCGCCACGGGGTACAGGTACTATCACATCATGCAGTCGGCGCGGCTGGACTTGATACAAAACATGAAGGTCTACGGCATGACGCTGCGGCAAATACGCGCGTACTTAGAGGACAACGACGCGGCGGCGCTGCAACGGCTGCTGTACGAGCAGGCAGGGCGCGTGAACGACAAGATAGATCAGCTCGTGCGCTCACGGGCGGCGATTACGCGGGCGCTGGAAAACTACCGTCGGTACGAGGCCATGCCGAAAAACGGCGAAATCTTCCTCGAATACATCCCGGAGCGGTACATTTACCGCTATTCCTGTGAGCTGGATTACTTTGAGCAGGACGAAGCGGGGTACGAATATATGCTCCGCCGGCTCAAACGCCACCTCGTGGTGAACAATATGCCGCTGTCGTACTTTTCAAACATCGGCACGATAATCCGCCGCGAGCACCTAGCCGAAAACAAGCTCATCTCCAATGAGGTGTTCCTCTTCGTTGACGGCGACACGGGCGCGCCGGGCGTGGAAAAGCTTCCGGCGGCGGCTTACCTCTGCCTGTGCTCAAACGATGCGCAAAGCGAGGCCGAGAGCGTCCGGCGCTTGCTCGAGAGAGTGCGCGAGGGCGGGTACACCATCGCGGGGGACTATATCTGCGAAGTGATTATTGACTTCCCCGTGCTCGATTCGGAGCACCGCCATATGTTCTACAAAACTCAAATCCCGGTGAGAACGGCGTGACTGACCCTCACGCCGCCCCGCCGGGGCTTTTTTATGCCCGCCGAAACCCGACAACTTGCACAAAAAAGCAGCAGAAAATTTTAACTTGACCTTATACCTACTATAAGATGTATAATCGAATCAAAGGTTGTTAAAATAATAACCGAGCAAAAATAAGTAAAAATAATTATAAATCTAAGGAGGCAGTTTTTATGGATCGCAAAATCAAAGTTGTACAATACGGCGCAGGCAAGATGAGCCGCTACCTGATGCGCTACGTGCTCGAGCACGGCGGAGAGCTGGTGGGTGCGTTCTGCCGCAACAAGAGCCACATCGGCAAGGATGTCTCCGAGATTATCGGCAACGGCTACCCCTTTGTGGGCGTGACCGTTGAGGACAGCACCACGGCGGACGCGCGTCTGGGCGAGCTGAAGCCCGATGTGTGCATTATCGCCACGCGCAGCACCGTGGCCGAGCTTGAAGATATCTTCACCATTTGCGCAAAGCACGGCGTGAACGCTATCACCACCTGCGAAGAAGCGCTTTACCCGTGGAATTCCTCTCCCGCGCTCACCAAAAAGCTCGATGAGCTTGCCAAGGCGGGCAATTGCACGCTCACGGGCGTGGGCTATTGCGACCTCTACTGGGGCACGATGGTGACAAACCTCGCCGGTTCTTCCCACAAGATTACCAAGATTGTCGGCAGCAGCTCCTATAACGTAGAGGACTACGGCATAGCGCTGGCTGAGGGTCACGGCGCGGGGCTGACGATAGAGGAGTTTAACAAGACTATCGGCTGCTACAACGAAACGCCCTCGGACGAGATGAAGGAGCTTGTAGAGAGCGGGCAGTACGTGCCGAGCTATATGTGGAATCAAAACGGCTGGCTTTGCAGCAAGATGGGGCTGCACATCACCTCTCAGACGCAAAAGTGCATTCCCTGCGTGGACGAAGAGGACCTCAACAGCGAAACCCTGGGCATGGTAGTCAAGGCGGGCAACGCCACCGGTATGCGCGCCATAGTAACCACCACTACCGAAGAGGGCATCACCTTTGAAACCGAGTGCATAGGCAAGATTTATAATAAGGACGAGCTTGACCGCAACGTTTGGACGCTCTACGGTGAGCCGGAGACCACCTGCATCGTCAACCAGCCCGCGACCGTGGAGCTGACCTGCGCCACGCTCGTAAACCGCATTCCGCAGCTCATAGACGCGCCCGCAGGCTACGTCACCACCGACCAATTCCCGTACAACGAGTACATGGTTCACCCCATGAACGAGTATGTTAAGACGAAGTAAGTTAATATATAGTAGGCAAAGCCCGTCCGAGAAATCGGACGGGCTTTGCCGCAGCCGTCTGCGATTGAGCACCGGGCATAGAACGGCGGCAAGGACTTGACAAAGTGCATAAAAATGCAGTGGGCGTTTTGTGACAGTTCGCCAATTCGTGCGGCGAGACGCGATAAAATATTGACACGTCGGGAAAGTTGGATTAGTTTTAAACCATGACATACGAAAGCGCGGAATAAACACCGCGTCATCGGCAAGGAGGAAAATAAAATGACGGTAACGGAGCTTGCCGCGAGGCTGAAAAATGCGTGCGCGGAAGTGAAGAATGCGGAAGCGGAGCTGACGGAGATAGATTCCCGCTTCGGCGACGCTGACCACGGGCTGACAATGCATAAAATATGCGCGGCGATAGAAGCCGCCGTGGACGAGGCCGAGGGCGGCACGGTTCAGGCCATGCTGGAAGCGGCGGCGGACGCGGTAATGTGCCTCAACGGCGGAAGCGCCGTGCCGCTTTGGAACACGTGGCTCGACGGCATGGCCGAGGCCGCGCCCGAAAAGGGCGAGGCAGACATTGCCGAGCTTAAAGAGATATTCGCCCATGCGCTGGACGAGCTTAACGATATGTCGGGCGCAAAGGTGGGCGACAAGACGATGATGGACGCGCTCATACCCGCAAGCGAGGCGATAGCGGCCTACGAGGGCGAGGACGAGGCGGCGCTGTTCGCTCTTGCCGCGGATGCGGCCGTGCAGGGCGCTGAAAACAGCCGCAACTTCCCCTCGAAATTCGGCAGAGCCAAAAGCTACGGCACAAAGACCATAGGCACACCCGATGCGGGAGCCGTGTCAATGTCAAAATTCTTTGTCGGGCTAGCAAAATAATATAACAATGTAATACCCGCCCTCGGCACGCGCCGGGGCTAACAATACAACACTACGGAGGAAAACACATGAAAAAATTTATCAACGCACCCGAAACCATAACCGATGAGGAGCTTATCGGCATGGGGCTTGCCTACGGCGACATTCTTGACGTTGAGGGGCATTTGGTAATCAGCAAGGATCTTGAAAACGCGGATCGCGTCACCATCGTGACCTACGGCGGCTCGGGGCATGAGCCGGCTCAGGCGGGCTATGTCGGCAAGGGCGCGCTGGATATTCAGGCAGTGGGCGATATCTTCGCCGCGCCGTCCGGCCAGCTTGTGTTTGAGGCACTGCAAAAGGCCGATAAGGGTCACGGTGTGCTCTTGCTCACGCTCAACTACGCCGGCGACCAGCTTGCGGGCAAGCAGGCGATGAAGCTTGCTAAAAAGGCCGGGATGAATGTGCGCCAAGTCGTCACGGGTGAAGAAATCCAGTACGACCCCAACGGCGAGGACAACAAACGCGGCCTTGCCGGTGCAGTTGCGATGTACCATGTGGCGGCGGCTGCTGCCCGTGCGGGCAAGACGCTGGACGAGGTGGCCGACATTGCGCAAAAATACGCGGACAACATGGCCTCCGTCACCGTCAAGGTTACTGACGCAACGCACCCGCAAAACGGCATGAGCTTCGGCGACCTCGGCGAAACGGATCTCATGGAGATAGGCGCAGGTCAGCACGGCGAGGGCGGCGGCGTGCGCGTGCCGATGCTCTCTTCCAAGGACACTGTTGCCACCGTTGCGGAAGCGCTGTCGGCAAAGCTGGGCTTAGCGGCGGGCGACAAGGCGTTTGTGATGATAAACGGCTGCGGCGCAACGACCATGATGGAGCTTTTGGTGCTTTATAAAGACACGGTGGAATTCCTCAAGGCCAAGGGCGTTGAGGTTGTGGGCAACATGGTGGGCGAGATACTCACCGTGCAGGAAGCGGGCGGCTTCCAGATGAACATCGCCAAGTGGGACGATGAAACCCTCGCACTTTGGAACACCCCCGTACACACCCCGGTATTCTTCAAGGAGTAAGCCATGGCAGACGGAATAGGAAACAAGGCCGCGCATGATTATTTTCTCGATACCCCGCCCATAGACACCGGCTTTTTCGCCAAGGGGCTGGGCAACACCGACTGGGGCATGAAAAACCGCCTTTCGCGCATTTTCGACCCCAAATCCGGCAACACCGTCATGCTCGCCTTTGACCACGGGTACATCATGGGCGCAACGGCGGGCTTGGAGCGCCTGGACGTGACTATAGCCCCCCTGTGCGAGCACGCGGATGTGCTGATGGGTACGCGCGGCGCAATAAGAAGCTGCATTCCCCCCACGCTCAATAAGGCCGTGTGCCTGAGAGCAACGCACGACACCTCGGTGCTGTTCGAGGATATGTCGGTAGGCTCGGGGCTTGCCTTTGATATGGAAGAGGCGCTTCGTATGAACGCCACGGCGCTTGCGATACAGTGCTTTGTCGGCGGTGCAGGCGAGCGGGATTCGCTTGAAACGCTTTGCCGCGCGGCAGACGCGGGGTATAAGTACGGCGTTCCCATCCTCGGCGTGACGGCAGTGGGCAAGGAGATGGAGCGCACGCCGAAATACTTCTCCCTCGCCACGCGCATTTTGGCAGAGCTGGGCGCGAGCTTCGTAAAAACCTACTACTGCGAGGACTTTGAAAATGTCGTCGCGGCGTGTCCCGTGCCGATAGTCATCGCGGGCGGTAAGAAGCTTCCCGAAAGGGATGCGCTTGAAATGGCGTATCAGGCGATAGCGCGCGGCGCACACGGCGTGGACATGGGCAGAAATGTGTTCCAGAGCGAGCACCCCGTGGAAATGATGAACGCGATACGCAAGGTGGTTCACGAGCGCTTCACCGGCAGCGAAGCGTATGAATACTACACTGAAGAAATCAATAAATAAGGAGGCAATACAATGTCGGCAGAGTATATGCACATCGGCATCCCCGTCTTGAACAAAAAGCCGGGCATGGTCTATAACGAATGGGGCGGATTCTGGGTGAATCCGAGCGTGGACGAGTATGACTACAAGATAGAGTACCTCAAGTTTGAAGAGGGTACGCGCTTCCCCGAGCTTCTTTCCAAGCAGCCGCACGTGGCCTACAAGGTGGACGATATGACCCCCTACGTTGAAAAGGCCGAGCGCGTGATTTTCGGGCCGGAAGCACTGGGCGACAATGTGCGCCTTGCGTTTGTGGTGATGGATGACGCGATAATCGAGCTGTACGAGGAAAAATAACGCGAAAACAGGATAAAATCGAGTAAACGCAGCAAAACCCGTTCGGATTTCCGAACGGGTTTTGTGATATTCTGCGGTGATTTGCACTATCAGACGGAAAACTATAACAGCGTACCGTTATATCTCGCGCTTTTTGTACCACTTGATAGAGATGCACCAGGAGAGAGCGTATATCGCCGCGCTCAGTGCCGCCGCGGCGAGCCACACGGGCGCGCCGGGCAGGGCGGCAGAGGATGTGCCGCCGAAATGCGCGCTTGCCGCAGCGCAAGCACCGCACACCATGCCTATCATGAGATAATAGGCCACGCGGCCTTTCTCCACGCCGAATTTGAACATAAACGGCATACAAAGCCCCACCGACATGAAAGAGGCCGTTATCATTATTGCCATAAGCACGCCCAGCGGCACACCCGCATCGCCGAAGCGCACTATTCTGCAAAGCTGAGCCGCCGCAGAGAGCGCCATTACAAGCGCCTGCATAATAAGCCCGACAATGTATTTTGCCGAGACGATTTGCGCCTTGGTGTAGGGCAGCGTACCGCTGTATCTGTCCCAGCCGCTGCGCTCATCGTAGCCCAAAAGCGACACAGGCATCATGCCCGACAGAATGCACGGGTAGAGCAGCATGAACAGCCCGTCCTCTTCCATAATCGCCGCGAAAAGGATGAACACCACCACAAATAAATACGCCCGGCAGTGCTTTTTCATCAGGCAAAAATCTTTATACAATAAGCCTTTCATTTCCTCACGCCTCCTTTGCCATAACGACAAAAAGCTCCTCAATGCTCACCTTGGAAGGTGCAAACCCGTGCGGCACGTCCTCACGCGGCAGGATAAGCTCCGCGCCGTAGGTCGTTTCTTTTTTGTACTTGACGCTTGCCGCAGAGAATGCGTCCAGCTCATCAAGGTTACAGCGGACTATGCAGTATTCGTCCAGCAGCCTGTCCTTTTCCTCGCATAAAAGAAGCCTGCCCTTGTGCAAAAACGCCACGTAGTCGCAAAGGCGCTCCAGGTCGCTGACAATGTGCGAGGAGATGAGCACGGAGTGGGTTTCATCGCGGGTGAAGTCGTAGAAAAGCTCCACAACCTCATCGCGCGCAACGGGGTCGAGCCCGCTTGTAGGCTCATCGAGCAGCAAAAGCTTGCTCCCGTGCGACATGGCGGCGGCAATGCCGAGCTTCATTTTCATGCCGCGGGAGAAATCCTTGAACGGTTTATCCTCCGGCAGGGCGAGCTTTTTCATGAGACGGGCAAACTCCGCATCGTCCCAGTTGGCAAAGGTCGCGCGCAGCATACGTGCGATTTGCCGCACTGTCATGCAGTCGGGAAAGCCGATTTCGTCCGGCACTACGCCCACTTCTTCCTTTGTCAGCCTTGCGCACTCGCGGCTGTCGCGGCCGAGGACGCGTATCTCGCCGCCGTCTGCATGGAGAATGTCGAGAATCAAGCGGATGGTGGTGCTTTTGCCTGCGCCGTTTTCGCCGATAAGCCCCATTATGCAGCCGCTCGGCAGCGTAAGCGAAAGCTCGCCCAGCGTAAAGCCCGGAAAATGCTTTGTGAGATTTACTATTTCAAGTGCGTTCATTCTTTATCCCCCCAGCAGAGTGTCAGCATTTCTTCAATATCCGCGCGCGTCAGGTTGCACGTTGCGGCAAGGCGCGATATCTCTTCAATGTGCGCTTCGATTTTCTTCAGGCTTTCCTCGCGTATAAGCTCCACATTCTTCGGCGCGACATAGCAGCCCTTTGCGGGCAGGGTGTAGATAAACCCGTCCTTTTCAAGCTCCTCGTATGCGCGCTTTGTCGTGATGAAGCTTATTCTCAAGTCCTTTGCCAGCGCGCGGATAGAGGGCAAAAGCTCGTTTTCCTCAAGCGCGCCGCTGATAATCTGCGCTTTTATCTGCGTGTAAATCTGCTCGTATATAGGCGCGCCGCTGTTGTTGTCAATGAGTATGTTCACGCCGTACCGCCTTTCTGTTAAAACTGTATATGCGCATTATACACAGTTGAAGCAGCGTTGTCAATAGGGGGTGTGAAAAAACCACCACCCGATTATTCGGGTGGTGGTGGGTTGCTTATATGGCGTTATTGCTTGTAGTTATGCGCGTCCTGGAGAACCATTTCCTTGACCTTGAGCAGACGCACCTTGGTGGAGTTTTCGTTTTCTTCAAGCTTCATGGAGATATACTTGATATTCCCCTCAAGCTCGGGAATCATAACGTACTCCAAGGCGTTGACGCGGCGGCGGGTTTTCTCTATCTCCTCCGCGAGCAGCTGCATGGTCTTTTCAACCTGCGCCAGCTCCAGCATATCCTCAAACACCTTTGCAAGCTTATCCAGCGCGTCATCCAACTCGCCGGAGGTCTGCGCAAAGCCGTAGGGGTAAATCTCGCTGGGGTCGTTGCTCTTGGTTTTGAACGAATATTCCGGGACATTGACGCTCATGATGTTCTTAAACGACATACCCAGCTCCACGCTTTGGCGCGGGTACATGAGCGCCTGTTCAAGCATCTCCGGCGACATTATGGAGCTTGCCACCTGCAAAGAGCCGAACGCCGCCGTCAAGCCCTCTTCAACGCGGCTTCTCAAAACCTTGTTGAGCTTGACTACGTCCATAAACTGCCGCATAAGCTCATCGCGCTTATCCTTGAGAAGCTTATGGCCGCGTCTTGCGGTTTTCAAGCGCCCCTTGAGCTGGTTGAGCACCATTCTTGTCGGGGTTATTGCAGTACCTGCCAAAAAGCATCACCTCCGTTTTTCAAAATTGATGTAGGGTTTTGCGGGGTTTCGGTGTTACTTCTTGGGCATATACTTGTCTATCATCTCGGGCTTGATACGCTTAAGCTCACGGCGCGGGAGTATGCTCAAAAGCTCCCAGCCGATGTTGAGGGTTTCCTCAATGGAGCGGTTGGCGTTGTTGCCCTGGCTGACATAGACTTTTTCAAATTCGTCGGCGAACTTGGCGAAGAGCTTATCATCGTCGGAGAGAGCGGCTTCGCCCAGTATGGTCATAAGCTCCTTTGCGTCCTTGCCGCGAGAGTAGGCGGCGAAGAGCTGGTTCATGGTGCCGGCATGGTCCTCGCGGGTCTTGCCCTCGCCGATACCCTTGTCCTTAAGACGGCTCAGGCTGGGCAGCACGTCCACAGGGGGAACGATGCCCTTGCGGTGCAGCTCACGGGAGAGGATAATCTGCCCCTCGGTGATGTAGCCGGTAAGGTCGGGGATGGGGTGGGTCTTGTCGTCCTCGGGCATGGTGAGGATGGGGATCATGGTGATAGAGCCCTTCTTGCCCTGGCGGCGGCCTGCGCGTTCATAGAGCGTGGCAAGGTCGGTGTAGAGATAGCCGGGGTAGCCGCGGCGGCCGGGAACTTCTTTCTTTGCCGCGGAGACTTCACGCAGAGCCTCGGCGTAGTTGGTGATGTCCGTCATGATGACAAGCACCTGCATTCCCTTTTCAAACGCAAGGTACTCTGCCGCCGTGAGCGCGACACGCGGCGTGGCGATACGCTCAACCGCAGGGTCGTTTGCGAGGTTGGAGAAAACCACGGTACGGTCGATAGCGCCGGTGCGGCGGAAGTCATTGATGAAGTATTCGCTTTCTTCAAAGGTGATACCGATAGCGGCAAACACAACGGCGAACGTTTCATCATCGCCCAAAACCTTGGCCTGACGCGTAATCTGCGCGGCAAGGGCGGCGTGGGGTAAGCCCGAGCCGGAGAATATAGGCAGCTTCTGGCCGCGGACGAGGGTGTTAAGCCCGTCAATGGTGGATACGCCCGTCTGAATAAACTCGGCGGGGTAGGCGCGCGCGGCGGGGTTCATGGGGAGACCGTTGATGTCCATGTGCGCATCGGCGAGGATTTCGGGGCCGCCGTCAATGGGCTGACCCATGCCGTTAAATACGCGGCCGAGCATATCCTCGGAAACGGCAAGCTGCTGCGGGTGGCCGAGGAAGCGCACCTTGGTTTCGGCAAGGTTGATGCCCTGCGCCGATTCAAAAAGCTGAACGACAGCGCGGTTGCCCTCTACCTCAAGCACCTTGCAGCGGCGCACTTCGCCGTTGGGTAATTCAAGCTCGCCCAGCTCGTCGTAGGTAACGCCTTCGACGTTATCGACTATCATAAGAGGGCTTGCTATCTCTCGTATGGTCTTATATTCCTTAATCATGCTTCCTCACCTCCGGCTATAACAGCCTCGATCTCCGCCTTCATCTCGGCGGCAATCGCGTCGTAATCGGCTTCAAAGGTTGCGGCATCGGCCATCTTCGCGCGGCCTATCTTCTCGCGCGCGTCAATGGTGAACAGTGCGTCCATGTTCGCGTTCTTGTCGAGCGCGGCACGGCAGAGCGCATCGTAATTGAGCACCGTATCCAAAAGCCTGAACTGCTTTTTGTAGGAAGAGTATGCGTCCTCATCGACAAAGGCGTTCTGCTGCAAGAAGTCCTCGCGGATCATCTTGGCAGTCTCCATGGTAAGACGGTCGGCGGGGCTGAGCGCGTCCTGACCGACAAGGCGGACGATTTCCTGAAGCTCGCTTTCCTCTTGGAGAATGTGCATGGCCTTTTCGCGGTTTTGCATATACTTTTCGCCGAACTGCTCGGTGTACCAGCCGCAAAGCGTGTCAAGATACAGCGAATACGAGGTCAGCCAGTTGATGGCCGGGAAGTGACGGGCGTAAGCAAGGGAAGAGTCAAGCGCCCAGAACACCTTGACGATACGCATCGTTGCCTGAGAAACAGGCTCGGAAATATCGCCGCCCGGAGGGGAGACAGCGCCGATAGCCGTGACCGAGCCTTGGCGGTCATCCTGACCCAAGCACTCGACAACGCCTGCGCGCTCATAGAACTGAGAAAGACGGCTGGCGAGGTAGGCGGGGTAGCCCTCTTCGCCGGGCATCTCTTCAAGACGGCCGCTCATTTCACGAAGAGCCTCTGCCCAACGGGAAGTAGAGTCAGCCAAAACGGCCACGTCATAGCCCATATCGCGGAAATACTCTGCGATGGTGATACCGGTGTATATAGATGCTTCACGCGCCGCAACCGGCATATCCGAGGTGTTGGCGATGAGCACGGTGCGCTTCATAAGAGGTTCGCCGTTGCGCGGGTCTTTCAGCTCCGGGAACTCCATGAGAACGTCCGTCATCTCGTTGCCGCGCTCGCCGCAGCCGATGTAGATAACGATATCCACGTCCGACCACTTTGCAAGCTGGTGCTGCACCACGGTTTTGCCCGAGCCGAACGGGCCGGGAACGGCCGCCGTGCCGCCCTTGGCAATGGGGAAGAGCGTGTCGATTATACGCTGGCCGCTGTTCATCGGGCGGCTGGGAACGTACTTTTTGGCGTAGGGGCGCGCTATACGCACCGGCCAACGCTGCATCATGGTGAGCTTATGCTCGCCGCCCTTTGCGTCACGCAGGACGGCAACAGTGTCCGTCACGGTGAAGTCACCGGCTTCGATGCTGACGATCTCGCCGGAGAGAGAGGGGGGCACCATGATTTTGTGGTTAATGGCGCTCGTTTCCTGCACGGTGCCGATAACGTCACCGGCGGAGAGCTTATCGCCCACCTTGGCCACGGGCACGAAGCTCCAAAGCTTGGTGCGGTCAAGGGCGGGCACGTCCGTGCCGCGGGTAATGGAGTCGCCGGTGAGGCGGCGCATTTCGGGCAGGGGGCGCTGAATGCCGTCATAGATATTGTCGAGCATACCCGGTCCAAGCTCCACGGACATGGGCATACCCGTCGTCTCCACCTCGGCACCCGGGCCGAGGCCGGAGGTCTCTTCATAGACCTGGATGGAGGCGCTGTCACCGGTCATGTTAAGTATCTCGCCTATCAGGCGCTGAGAGCCGACACGCACAACGTCAGATACGTTAGCGTCTGCCAAGCCCTCCGCCACGACAAGCGGACCGGATACCTTGGTTATAGTTCCGCTCATAGATAGAAGGTTCCTTTCTATGTAGAATGAGGCAGGCACGGCGAGGATAGGCCGTGTGCCGAATAAGGGGACGGGCGAAAATCAGTCGCCCAGGATGTTTGTGCCGACGGCTCTTTCCACGGCGGCGCGAAGCGCCGTCTGACCCAAGCCGATGCTGCCCTCCCTGCCGGGGATGAGGATGATGGCGGGGGTGGGGCTGTCTTTGAATTTCGCGATTTCGTGCGTGAGATCCTGCGCCAAGGTTTCTTCAATGTAGATTATGGCGTAATCGTCACTCTCGCGGGTGATAGAGCGCAGTATGCGCCCGGCTTCGTCTGCCGTGGCGGCGGGGAAGGTTTCAAGGCCGAGTGCCTTAAAGCCCATAACCGTGTCGCTGCCGCCGATGACTGCAATTTTAAGCATACATATCACGCAGCCTTTCTCTTATAGCGTCGGGTGCGATGCCCGCGAGGCGGCCTGTGAGAATCATGCGCACGGCGGTGATCTCGTTTTCCACGGCGGCAAGATACGCGATGAGAGCCTCTACGCCGTAGCTTACAAGCTTGGCCTTTTTGAGATAGGTGTTCACGGCGTTGTCGCAGGCAAGCTCAAAGCTCGTCATGCTGCCGCCGGAAGCGGCTTCCGCGCCGAAGCTTGCGGCCTCGGCAAGAAGAGAGCTGCTGAAAAGTGCCGCTATCGCCTCGCCGTCACCGGCCGAGATTATCCTATCGCAGCTCACGCTGCCGCCGGGGATGAGCGCTTCCTGGAGAAAGCTTGCGCTCTTGCCCATGCGCAGGGTGCGCACGGCGCTTTTGAGGTTGGCGCTGTCGATGAGCACCTGTGCATAGCCGAGGAGAAATTCGCTCTCGCTCGCCTGCGCCAGGGCGCACAGCTCGGCAAAGTAGGCTCTGTCGAGGATGAAATCGGCAAGCTGGGGGTTTGCCGTGCGGGCAAGCACACCCTTGGCTTCTTCGATTGCCGCGGCATATGCCGCAGGCAGCTCGCTCAAACGCTCCTCGGCGTAGATACGGGCGAGCACATCGGGGGCAACGCGCCCGGAGGCGCTTAAAAGCCTTGCCGCGTCTTGGCCGACAGCCTCGGCCTTTATGAGTGCTTTTGCATTGTGGTAATCGTATTTGAGCTTAAAGGCGTCCACCACGCTTTTGTCCGGCGCGAGCTTTTCAAGCTCGGCAAAGACCTCATCGCGGTGAGAGGATAGATAAGCTTCTATCTCCTTTGCGCTCATTGCGGACATATCGGCGTAGCCGCAGTCCGTCAGAAGCTTTGCGCATTCGTCAAAGCTTGCCGCGTCGAGCATACGCTCCGCGCGATCATAGCTTAAAAGCTTCACTTCGCGCGCTCTGAGCATAGCCGACAGGCACAGGTACGCTTCTCTGTTAGTTGACAATGTATTCCCTCCCTATATGGGGATGTGCGCGGCGCGCCGTCATGCGAAAAGGAGCTTTGCAACGTCGGAGGACATTTCCGAGCGGGCAAGCTCAACCAAAAGCTCGGCCGTGCAGTTGACCTCTACGCTGCCGCGGCGGAGAAGAAGCCCGCCGGCAAAGTCACCCTCGGCATCGGACAGCGTAAGCGCCCCGCCGGAAAGGAGCGCGTTGGCGCTCTTGACGACATCTTGGCCGACAGCGGCCTTGTCGCGCGCGTTGAGAACGATTTCCTCGTCCCCCGTGACGGCGGCCTTGGCCGCAAGGCGCGCGAGGAACGCCGTATACTCGTCCTTAGGCAGTGCCAGCACGGCATCCAGAGCTTTGTCGAAAGCCTCGGCCACCATTTGCTGCTTGACGGCCAGCACGCCCTTTTTCGCCTCCATACGGGCGATGCGATCCATGCTGTCTACTCTGTCCTGGCATTCGTTCACGCCTGCGCGAATCTTGTCGCGGTAGAGCGCTTTGGCCTTGGCATCGTATTCCGCCCGGATACCCGCGCACTGCAGCTCGCTTTGAGCGAGGATCGCGTCGGCTTGCTCCTTAGCGTCGGAGCGGATATGCGCGATTATTTTTTCAGTGCCTTTCATAGTATCTCCTGTCTAAAAAGTAGTGTCTTTTATCTATCAGATGGTGATGCCGGAGAGCATCATGAAGGACGCGAGAAGAGACAGAATGGCGTAGAACTCAACGGTGATGCAAAGGATCATGCCCTTGGACCAGTCATCGGGCTTCTTGGCGAGAATGTTGACGGAGGCCGCGGCGACCTTGCCCTGAGCGATAGCGGACAGCAGACCGCCGAAGGCGATGGGCAGGCAGGCCATCATCACCTGCAGACCCTGCTGCACGGACATGTCGACACTCAGCTTGGAGAACGCGAGGAACCAGATAACAAAGCCGTAAAGACCCTGCGTGCCGGGGATGACCTGAAGAATCATCGCCTTGCCGAACTTGCCGGGATCCTCGGAGACGAGACCCGCGCCCGCTTCACCGGCGATGCCGGTGCCCTTTGCAGAACCGATGCAGGCCAAGAAACCGGCCAAGCCTGCGCCGAGAAGACCGATAGCGTAACCGCCGATAGCATTCAGAAATTCCATTTTAATTTCCTCCTAATTGTGTTTTTTGTTGGGTTTGTTGATTATGTAAAGATTTTAATTTTCTTTGGCGCGGACGAATTTGCTCTTAATCCTGAGCGGGTCAAAGGGCTTGCCGCCGTCCTCATAGAACTTGCCGAAGAACTCCAAGCACTGCAAGCGCAAATCGTGCACAAAGCAGCCGAGCAGGTTCAAACCGAAGTTGAGGGCTTGACCGATGAGGAAGATGAGCAGGAACACGATAAACGTGAACACGTTTACGCCCGAGGACGCTGCCGGCATGGCGGCAATGGTGTTGAAAACCTGCGCCACGACGCTGCCCGCGAGCATGAGCGCCATGATACGCGAGTAGGAGAGAATGTCTCCGAACCAGCCGGTGAGCGTGTTATAAATGCAGCTGAACGCCGCCGTGACCTTGCCGAAGCCCTTTGCCCCGCGCCCTGCGCCGAACAAGAGAGCCACCGTGCCGATGATGAGCACGATAAGGCCGGGGGTGTAGAGCACATCCGTAATGCCCAGAAGCTTCAGCCCTGCCATAACGCCGCCGATGAGGATGACCCACAGGGGCGCTTCCTCAAAAAGCCCGTCTACGATGTGGCCGCGCTTGGCCTTGAGATAAAAGCTGACGGCCATGCCGCAGTTTAAGTGGATAAGGCCGAGCACCATAGCCCCGTAGAGCACCACGGTGCTGTTTTCAACCGGGCTGAACAGGTACGGCAGACCCTCCCATGTGCTTGCGGGGTTGAACATATGCACGAGCTGATACGGCGCATCGCCGAAGAAGCCGCCCGTGAGCGCGCCCATGATGAAGGTGGATATCCCGCCGTACAGAAGAAGCTGACAGAATGCCAGCGACCCGCCGCGCGGCTTGAGCTTGGAGAGCGCGACTATCGCCGCGGCCACCATCAAAAGCCCGTAGCCCATGTCCGCCATCATAAGTCCGTAGAAAATGATGAAGAACGGTGCCATAAGGGGGTTGGGGTCAACCGAGCCGTAGGCCGGAAGAGAGTACATATTCGTGACCATGTTAAGGGCATTTGTCACTTTGTTGTTTTTAAGCGACACGGGGACTTTTTCGTATTCGTCCTCTACAGGGTCGCTCGTTTCCCAGGCGCAGTCGTATTTATCGAATACGCGGGCAAGCTCTTCTTCGCGCTCGGCGGGCATCCACCCTGTGAGCAGAAGCGTACTGTCCGTGCCGTAAAGGCGGCTTTCGCCCTCGGCTATGGCAAGCTTTGTGCTTATGCGGTCATGCGCCAGCTTCAGCTCATCCCTGTGTACGCTCTCTCCGCGTATGCTCTCCTCGCACGAGGCTTTTTCGCTTTCAAGCTCCTGAAGAGCGGCCTCTGCGCTCGAGAGGGTTTGGCGCGCGGTGGTGTTCACTCCGGCAAAGCCGGCAAGCGCGAACCCCTGCGTGCGCAAAACTTCCTGCACGGCAGAAAGCTCTTCCTTGATGCACACAACGGCAACATAGCGGTTGAGCCTATCCTCTTCCACGCGGAAAAGCTCCGCTTCCTCGCACGCGGCGCTAAGCTCCGCCTCCACCGCGTCCAAGTCGGTTTTCGCGGGGAATGTGCCGAGGAGCACGTTTGCCCTTTGCGTGCCTTCCATGCCGAGAGGAATGTCAAGCTCTAGCCAAGGCTTTACGGATTCCGCAAGCGCCTTTTGCCGCCCCTGTTCGGCGCGGATGCGCTTGATACGCTCATCCGAAGCTTCAATGGACGCGGCCAAACGCAGCGCACCCGCCAGCCCCGCCTCGTCCAACAGTACGCCGGGGGCAACCTCGGGCTGAGCGGAAAGAAACTTAGACTTGACGGGGGAATACTCGTCCACGAGGGCTACCGCGTGAGCAAGGGAGGTCTGCTGAGATTTCAGCATCGTAATCCCCGCGTCCTCGCGGCGGAGGAGGGATGCAAACTCGCTTGCCGCGACCTCATCGCCTATCTCCGAAATTTCCACGCAGCCAAGTCGCGTCAGCTCGCGCAAAAGCGCGTCCTTCTTCGAGCGGACAGCCAGCACAGAGAGCTTTTTCATTTTTACAATGGCCATCTTAGCTGTTCACTATCCTTTCCAATACAGTAGTTGCGGCTTGAGAAAGCTTCGCCTCGGCCTGAGCGCGAAGCGCGGCTTTGGTACCCTCAAGCTCCTTTGAAAGAGCCGATGCGGCCTGCATGGCCTTTTCATCGGCCTGACGGCGCAGCTCGGCAATTTCCGCGTCCGCCTTTTCCGCCGCGGCGGCAAGCGCCACGTCTCCGGCGGCCTGTGCGTCGATGAGCATTTGCCTTGCCTTTGCCTCGGCTTGGGCAACGGTTGCCTTCGCTTCGGCCTCGGCCTGAGTGATGCCGGTTATAGCCTCAAATGACACGCTCTCACCTCCTTTTGTATTTATTAAAGTTTTTGCTTTTTTGCGGTGTTGTCAAGCTCGTTTTTGTGCAAGCTTAACGATACCTTTATATTACCGCAAGTGTGCCGCAGTTTCAAGGCAAAACTGCCCTTTTTCCATGACAAAATTACTACATTCCCGAAAGATAATAAACTAACGAATTATGTACGTAATCTAAGCATAAAACACCTTGATTCAGGCGTAAGACACCTCGAACCGACGGCGGAGAATACCCCGTTGTCGGCTCTTGTCGGGGGAGGGTGCGGCGAACACCTACCGAACAGATAGTATTATTATGTCACGGCGTTAGTTAAATGTCAAACTTTTTCGATGTTTAAATAGTTAAATGGATTAAATTTCGGCAGTCTTGAGAAGAACAGGGCGACAGAGCCGAATTTTTTTGACATTTTGCCGAAAAGAATTGTTCAATTAGTTGTAAAGATAAAGAAAAATTGATGAAAATGAATAAAAGAGTTAAGAAAACATAAAGAATAGATGATAAAAGCACCCTGCCGCGTGTAATTTGTGCGGCAGGGTGAAAAAACGGTTTTGGGGTTCAAGCTCCGGCGGAAGAAGCTTCCGGCAGCTCTATGCGCTCCTGCTTGCCGGAGACGGCGTTATAGTACAGGGCGATTTCCCTGTCCCGGTCGCGGCAGGTGAGCTTATATGCGCCGGTGCTCTCGCCGCTTTCGGTGCGGATTATCACGCGCTCGGCGTTTTCAACCGTCACATTCTCCGGCGCGAGGGAAACAGCGTCACCCTCGGAAAGCTCCCACACGGCGCTGACCTCATCGGGGGAATACGCGGACGCGTTGAACGCGCACACAGCGCCGTCATCAAGTGCAAGGGAGAGCGTTACGGCGTTATCTACAAAAAGCGCACCGTCCTGCGAGGAGATAAAGCGCATATGCGCAAAGCCGTTTGAGCTTTCGGCATTGAGAAGCGTCATATCCTCGTACCCGCGCTTATCCAAAAAGTCATACGCGAGCTTTTGCGCTGCGATAAGCGTGAGCGTCTCTTCGCTCACCAGCCTGCTGCGCCCCATGCTGATTACGCCCTGCGCGCCGACCGTGATGAGCGCGTCCCCCGCCGTGTAGGCTTTCAGACCGTCTGCACCCTCGTAGGAATAGGCCAGGCGCACCTCGGCCGGGCTTACGCCCGCAAACGCCGCCGCCACTGCAAGCTTTTCGGCATCGGAAAGGCGCTCCTTGCCGATGTATGCGGCGGGGACGGTGTCGCTCTCCGCCGCTTGCCCACCCTGCCCGATTTTCAGCGCCGTATACTGCGGAAATTCGCTTTCATAGCGCAAAAGCTCCCCGCTCACGCGGCGCGTGGCTTCCCCCGCCGTGCCGAGATTTTGCAAGCGCAGCTCCCTTGTGTCCATGGTGACTTCGCCGTTATGGTAGTTTTGCTGTAGCTCCTTTAATGAATCCGACAGCGAGCGGGAAAGGGACGCAAGCGCACGAATGTTGTCTTGCTCGGTGTCCGCGGTGCTTTCGGCGCTTAATGCGCGGCAATACGCCGCCGTGTCGTTCAAATACCCCGAAATGCGCTCCAGCTCCTGCGTGGCAAAGGGCAGGGCGGATAAGGCGCTCTCGCACGAGAGCGCGGCGGCGTAGGCATCCGCCGTGAGCCGGGTGCGCATTTCCCCGTCCGTTGCATACTCCGCCTTTTCAAGCGCCGCGCTCATGTTTTCGGCGGCGTTCACCGTCTCTTCCAAGGCGCTGGATGCGCTGTAATGCGCCGCGCGCCGATACACCGCCACATTGCGCGCGCCGACAAGCGCGTATACGCCCAGCACCGCGATAACCGCTCCCGCCGCGATTGCCGCGATGAGCGCGAGCCTTTGCCTTTTTGCTTTTGAGTTCATGCCCTTGCCCCCTCTTTTTAAAATAAAAAACTCTCTCTTGAAAGTATTTTCGTGAGAGAGAGTTTTTATTCGTGCGGATTTAAAGATTTTTTGTCGAATCGCGCGATTATTCGCGCGAATACATCAGGAGAGCTTTTCGAGCGCAATGTGCAGACGGCGGAGGGTTTCCTCGCGGCCGAGTATGCGGCAGATTTCCACCGCGCCGCCGGGCGTGACCGCCTTGCCCGCCGCGGCTATGCGCACCGGCCACATGACCTTGGCGTTTTTCACGCCCTCGGCCTCGGCGTAGCTGACCATTGCGGCCATGATGTGCTCATCGTTCCAGGCGGGGAGCGCTTCAAACACCGGGATAAGCGCTTCAAGCACCGTCTTGGACGAGGCCTCATCGGACTTGGACTTTTTGTGCACAAAAAGCTCGGCAGAGTATTCGGGGAGCGTATCAAAGAAGTCCACCTTTTCGGGGATATCGGTCAAAACCTCGGTGCGCTGCTGCAACAAGGCGGCGATATCGGCGGCGGAGTAGGCCTCATTCTTGACGCTTTGGCGGATATAAGGCTCGGCAACCTTTGCAAAGGCTTCCGGGGTCATGGCGCGGATATACTCGCTGTTAAAGTAGCGGAGCTTTTCAATGTCAAATATCGCGGGGGATTTGGAGATGCCCGAAAGGTCAAAGGCCTCTGTAAGCTCGGAAAGGGAGTAGATTTCGCGCTCGCCGCGCGGGCTCCAGCCGAGAAGCGCGACATAGTTGAGTATAGCCTCCGTGAGATAGCCCTGTGCCAAAAGATCCTCATACGAGGGGTCGCCGTGGCGCTTGGACATCTTGTTGTGCGCATCGCGCATAACCGGGGAGCAGTGAACGTACTTGGGGATATCCCAGCCGAAGCCCTCGTAAAGAAGGTTGTATTTCGGCGCGGAGGAAAGATACTCGCTGCCGCGCACCACGTGCGTAATGCCCATGAGATGGTCGTCCACCACGTTTGCAAAATTATATGTCGGCAGCCCGTCCCGCTTTATGAGCACCTGGTCGTCAAGCGTGGTGTTTTCAACGGTAATGTCGCCGAAAATCTCATCGTGGAAGGTGGTAGTGCCCTCGTGGGGGATGCGCTGGCGGATTACATAGGGCTTGCCCTCGGCAACCAGGCGCGCCGATTCCTCGGCGGTCATGGCGCGGCAGGGGTCGTCCGCGCGGTCAAAGTCGCCGGTGTCCTCTTCGCTGGCGGCTTTTTCGCAAAAGCAGCGGTAAGCGTGGCCGCGCTCTACCAAAAGCTCGGCGTATTCCTTGTAGAGCGGGCGGCGCTCGGTCTGTACATACGGGCCAACGGGGCCGCCTACATCGGGACCCTCGTCATGCTCCAAGCCGCACTGCGCCATAGTGCGGTAGATGATATCCACTGCGCCCTCGACTAAGCGGCCTTGGTCGGTGTCTTCAATGCGCAAGATGAACTTGCCGCCGTTTGCGCGGGCTATAAGATAGGTGTAGAGCGCCGTGCGGAGATTGCCTACGTGCATATATCCCGTGGGCGAGGGGGCAAAGCGCGTGCGCACCTCGTTTTTGGGAATGCACTGCTCGTGCTCGGTAAACCACTGTGTGTCCTTCATGTTGTTTTCTCCGTTCTGCCGCCGGGATAGGCCGTGGCGGCGTATTCGCTCCCCTCAACGCGTGGCCTGGGGAGATTTTTTATCGTTTATTTGCCGTTACACTATAATAATTTGTATTTTTACTGTTGTCAAGTCGGAGTTAATCTGCTAAAATAACATGGTTAAAATTAAACTCCCGTACTATGGGCTTTTTTGATCGGTGATTGCATTCTCTGAATATTTGAGTTAATACATATCGCTTCCCGATAGGAGGAACAGAAAAATGGATATCAATGCGTCTAATCCCGTCATTGCCTCTGCCGCGCCCTCTGCGGCGAAAAAGGTTATGTTTTCGGGCATTCAACCCTCGGGCGATTTGCACCTGGGCAGCTACTTGGGCGCGCTTAAAAACTGGGTGGATTTGAGCGAGGAGTATAACTGCTATTACTGCATAGTGGATATGCACTCTATCACCGTCCGCCAAAACCCCGCCGAGCTTCGCCGCCACTCTATGGCGCAGCTGGCGCAGTACATCGCCTGCGGCCTCGACCCGCAGAAAAACACGCTCTTTATCCAAAGCCACGTGCATGAGCACGCGGAGCTGGGCTGGGTGCTCAATTGCTACACGATGTTCGGAGAGCTCAACCGTATGACGCAGTTTAAGGATAAAAGCGCGAAAAATGCCGACAACATAAACGGCGGCCTTTTCACCTACCCCGCCCTCATGGCGGCGGACATTCTGCTGTATCAGGCAAACTACGTCCCCGTGGGCGCTGACCAAAAGCAGCACTGCGAGCTGACGCGCGATGTGGCGATACGCTTTAATAATATCTACGGCGATGTGTTCACCGTGCCCGAGCCTTACATCCCGAAAGTCGGCGCGCGCGTAATGTGCTTGAGCAACCCCACAAGCAAGATGAGCAAGTCCGACCCCGCGGGGTGCGTGTTTATTATGGATTCGCCCGATGACATTGCCCGCAAGTTCAAACGCGCCGTCACGGATTCCGACACGGAAAACTGCGTGAGATACGATGTGGAGAATAAGCCGGGCGTGGCCAACCTCATGAGCATTTATTCTGCCGTCACCGGCGCAAGCTTTGACGAGATTGAGCGCGACTTTGCCGGAAAGGGCTACGGCGCATTTAAGCCCGCCGTGGGCGATGCGGTTATAGAAACGCTCCGCCCCATCCGCGAAGAGGCCGAGCACCTCATGGCCGACAAGGAATACCTCAAGCAGATATACACCGAGGGCGCGCAAAAGGCGGCCTACACCGCACGGCGCACTCTGCGCAAGGTCTATAAAAAGCTCGGTTTTGTGGAAAAACCGTTCTGAAAGGACGCTTTCGCCCTTTAATATATTTTTTGGAGATACATTAAAATGTTTCAAAATACCGCCGTTTGGCTGAGGATTGTTTTGTCCTTCGCCGTGGCTTTGGTTATTGCATTTTTGATGACCCCGCCCGTCAAGCGCTTTGCGATGCAGGTGGGCGCTATGGACGTGCCGCGTGACGGCCGCCGTGTACACGATCACCCCGTTCCCCGTATGGGCGGGCTTGCGATCTTCTTGGGCTTTACCGTGGCGATGATTTTGTTTGTAAGCTTCACCACGCAGGTGCTCGGGCTTATGCTCGGCGCGCTTATAATCGCCGCGATGGGCGCGGTGGACGATATAGTCAATCTTCGCCCGTGGATAAAGCTCTCTATCCAGATAGTTGCCGCGCTCGTGGCGATTCGCTGCGGAATCATCTTCAACGCGGTTTCAAACCCCAACATCCTCTCCGACGTGCTGACTATACCGATAGGCTCGTTCTCTATCCCGCTTACCGTGCTGTGGATAGTCGGCTGCACCAACGCCGTCAACCTTATTGACGGGCTGGACGGCCTGGCCGTGGGCGTGTCGGCGATAAGCTCAATGACGATGCTTGTTGTCTCCCTCTTTGTGGCCGATCCTAACACCACCTTTATCCTCGCCGCGCTTTGCGGGGCGTGCGTGGGCTTTATGCCCTTTAACATGAACCCGGCGAAGATTTTCATGGGCGATGTCGGGTCGCAGTTTTTGGGGTTTGTGCTGGCTTGTGTGTCGGTAATGGGCTTATTCAAGCTACACACCGTCATCACCTTCCTCGTCCCTGTCCTTGCTATGGCTATACCTCTGGCGGACACGGTGTTTGCGTTCTGCCGCCGTATAGTCCACGGGCAAAGCCCGTTCCATGCCGACAAGGGGCATTTTCACCACCGGCTTTTGGCGATGGGGCTGAATCAAAAGCAGGCCGTTGCCGTGCTTTACGGCGTGTCGGCGATAATGGGGCTGGTGGCCGTGCTTTTGGCCGGGCGTGACCCCGTGCAGAGGACGATTTGCGTCATTGCGGCGTTTGCAATTTCCCTCATAGTGTGGGTTTACGCGTTCAGCAAGGGCGCAAAGCACAAAGAACAATGCGCCAAATGCGGCGGCGAGGGCGAATGCACCTGCGGCGAAGCTAAACCCGAGGCAAACGGAGAAAAAGCTGAATCCGAAGCAAAAATCGTCGAATTGCAGGAAAAAATCGAGAAAACACACGAATAATAATGCTTCAGGCGCAATGCTTTTACGGCAAAAGCATTGCGCCTATTATGATGAGCAAATCCGCATCTCCGCTCTCGCGGTACATTAAATAGAGTATGACAAAAAGCAGTATATCCTCGGTTTCAAGCCCGCGCAGCTCCCCCGTTGCGCCCTGAAAAAGCCGCGTGAGCTTTTTCAAGGCCGCCGCCGTGCCGGGGCTTGCACTGTGGGCGCTGCCCGGTGGGGCAGCTTGCGGCGTAAGCCGCAAATTCGGCAACGGCGCGGACTGCGGCGCGGCGCTTTCCGTGCCGGGGGCAGAGCCCGGCGCGGTAGGGGCGCTGTCGTCTATGCGCTCTACAAGGCCGGAGTTTCCGTGGTAGCGGTTAAGCATTTTCCCCGCCCTCCCCGTCTGCCAGCGCCTCGCGCGCAATGCGCACCAGGCGCGCGATTTTCACGCCGCGGGCAAGCTTTTCCTGCCGCTTCTGCGATAAAAACGGGTGCAGGGCGTTTAAAAGCGCCTGCTGCGCGCCGTTGTCGGCGCACCCTGCGCTCAGTGCGCGGGTAATGCGCGCGAGGGTTGTGCCGTCTATGCCCAATGCGCCGAGCTCGCCCAAGGGCGAGGCGGCGGGCGCGGCTTCCCCTGCTCCTGCATTCTCCCCGCCCATGAGCGATTGGGCGATGCGCGTTATCTGTGCCATTTGCTCCGGGTTGTTGAGCACCCCGGCTATTTTGTCCTCAAGCTCGCTCACGGGCGTGTCACCTCACTTTTTGCCGAACATCGTTTCCACGCTTGCGGCAAGGCGCTTGCCCTCTGCCGTGGCGAGCACCTGCGCCAGCATTTTTTTGAGCGCTTCCGCGTCCCCGGTGCGCGCGGCGTTTTCCACGGCGGCGGCATCGAGCATTTCGTTTATCCGCTGCCCGTCCTCGGACTCGGCAAGCGCGCGCAGCTTATCGCCCTTGCCCTGCCGTTCCAGCTCGCTTTTGAGCGCGTCAAAGCTCTGCATAATATATCACCCCTCGACTACAGTATATTACGAGGGGCGCAAAATGATGATAAAAAAGGAGAATGTGAATGAATATCGCCGTCACCGCCGCCGTCTTTTCCGATTCGCACGGCTCTGTTGCGCTTATGCGCGAGAAGATACGGCAGCTGCGCCCGGACGTGGTTATCCACTTAGGCGACTATGAGCGCGATGCGGACGCACTGCACGCGGACTTTCCCGACGTGGCCTTTTACAATGTGCGCGGCAACTGCGATATAGGCGGCCTCGCCCCGGACAGGGACATCGTGCCGCTCGGCAGTGTGAAAGCGTTTATTACGCACGGGCATTTATATAATGTGAAGTACGGTAGGCTCGATTCGCTTGTGTACGCCGCTCAGGAACAGGGCGCAACCCTCGCCCTCTTCGGCCACACGCACACGCCCGACTATGAGGAAATGGGCGGGGTGAAGCTTATTAACCCCGGCGCGGCCTCCGGGCGCGCACCGACTTGGGCGAGGATAGAGGTATATGATAACGGCGGCGTAGCTTGCAGTATAGAAAAGCTGTAATAATTATATATAGTAGATAATATTAAAAATCCGACAGCCACTCTTCGTGACTGTCGGATTTAAGCTTTGTTATTCTTTCGGTGCGCCGCCGGATTTGGGCTTGCCGCGGTAATACTTGCGGCGGCGGGAGTAGTGGTTGCGGGTGTTCTGCTTGCGCTCGGTTTCCGCTTGGGGTGCATCGGGCGCGGCGTGCGTTTCCACGCGCACGGGCTTCACCGTGGTTTTGCCGGAGCTGTCGCGCTTTGCACGCGTGTCGGCGGATTTGGAGCGGCTGTCGCGCCGGTCATCGGCGTTGTCGTAGCTCTTGCTGTAGCCGTTGCGGCCGCCGCGCTTGTTGCGGCGGTTGTTGCGCTTGTCGCGGCGCGCCTTGCGTGCGGCGTTGTCGCGCGTGGTGTCGGCAGGCTCGGTCACTACGGGATCGTCTATCACGAGAGAGGGAATAGCCCATTCGTCCTCTTCGGCAAAGGCCGCCTCGTCCTCTTCCTCTTCCGGAATGTAATGGAGCACCGAGGGCGGGACTTCGCCGTCCTTGGGTCTGCCGCCCGGTACGGCGCACAGCTCGTTGGACTTAAATGTGCGCAGAGAGTCATCCCCGTCCTCGTCAAGCTTCACCTTGACGGTTTGGCGCAGGAGGTTCACCTGCACGGCGGTGCCATATCCGTCCTTGGTTTCTACGAATGCGCCTTGCTTGGGCACGTGCTTTATAAGATCCTCGTATGCTTCCTGCTCGTATCTCAGGCAGCACATCAGCCGCCCGCAGCTGCCGGAAATCTTCGTGGGGTTGAGGGAGAGGGACTGCACCTTTGCCATCTTCGTGGAGACGGGCTGAAAATCGTCAAGAAACTGGTTGCAGCAGTAAGGCCGCCCGCATATGCCGATGCCGCCTATCATCTTCGCCTCATCGCGCACGCCGATTTGGCGCAGCTCTATGCGGTTGCGGAAGATGCTTGCAAGATCCTTTACAAGCTCGCGAAAGTCCACTCGTCCGTCGGAAGTGAAGAAAAAGAGCGTTTTTGAGCCTTCAAAGTTACACTCCACGTCCACAAGCTTCATGTCCAGCCCGTGTTCGATTATCTTCTGCTGGCACACCTCGAACGCTTCGCGCTCGCGCTTGCGGTTAAGCTCCTCCACGCGCAGATCGTCCGGCGTGGCAAGGCGGATAACGCTTCTGAGCGGCTGCACCACGGAGTTATCGTCCACCTCGTGACAGCCATAGGAGCACACTGCAATTTCCATGCCCTTGGCCGTCTCTACTATTACCTTGTCTCCCGTTTTTATATCCAGGGAGCGGGGGCTGAAAAAGTAGCTTTTCCCCCGGTTGTTGAATTTTACGCTTATTACGTTTGCCAATTATTTGTCCTTCCTGTCGGGCGCGGCGTGGCAGAGCGAATCCACCATCAAAAGCCCGAAAATATGTTTTACTCCTGTGTTGACCTTCAAGTACCCCTCGCACCGGCGCAAAAGCTCATAGCAGTGCATAAGCGCCTTGTCGGACAGACCCTTTCTGTCGCATCGGCGGCAAAGCATATCCGCGTCAAGCGTGATGGCGCTGTCGATAAATGCGGCGGCGGCGCGGCTGTCCATGCCTTCGTTTTTGAAGCAGAACGCGGCAAGCTTGTCCGCAGAGCCTGCTGCCACGGCGGCAAAATAGTCCTTGGCGAGCTTCATGCCCTCGCTGTCGGCGGCCTTTTCCGCGCCTGACACGATAAGCTCGGCACAGCGGGAGCGGACGGTGGGCAGCAAAAGCTGGGCGTTTTCCGCGCACAGAAGGAAGATTACGCCCGCGGGCGGCTCTTCCAAGAGCTTGAGCGCGGCGTTTTGCGCCTGCGGGTTCATAAGATCCGCATCCTCTATTATATACACCTTCCGCGCGGCCTCGTTGGGCATGATGACGCTGTCCGCCGTGACGGCGCGTATCTGATCCACGGTTATCTCTTTTTTCGCGCGGCCCTTGTCGTCCGCCGGGCGGCGCACGGAAACCACAT
Source organism: uncultured Oscillospiraceae bacterium (assembly GCA_964524815.1). GTDB lineage: Bacteria > Bacillota > Clostridia > Oscillospirales > Oscillospiraceae > Limivicinus. Next base: position 748 of record CAZGFK010000015.1, on the reverse strand, counting down.
CGGGGTGTATCCCGTCAAAGACTTTGCGGCAACTGCGGCATTTGCCGCACGGCACTTTGCCCTCGCCGGAGCACACTGCCGCCGCCGCGAGATTCTTTGCGGCGGCCACAGCCTCGGCGCGGTCGGGCGCGGAGAGAATGTACGCGTGGTTCAACCGCTCGCCGCTTTCAAATTGAAGCTGTGCCATAGCTGCCTCCGTAGAATGTGTGTTGGGGGGATATGCGCATTGTCGGCAGATATACTGCTAACAATACATTCTACAATTTTATCCGCGCTTAGTCAACCGCAAAATGTGAAAAATATAAGGGGATGGGGGTGGTTATAGGCATTTGCAACTTGTTCATACAGGTATACAAAAAGAAGTAATCGCCGCTCAATAGCAAAGATCGGCGATTACTTCAAAAATCATTTAGCAGAGGGCTGACCGTCACCCGGCAGCGCCTTTTTCTATGCCTATTATACCGCCCGCTCGGCACACTGTTAAAGTGGCGGCTTTATTTAATGCAAAAACCCTTGCAACCTCAACGGTTACAAGGGCTTTTTCTTGGTGCTCCAGCGGGGATTCGAACCCCGGACACCCTGCTTAAAAGGCAGGTGCTCTGCCTACTGAGCTACTGGGGCGTTTTGTTTATATTAAACCGCTTCCTTATGCCGCCTTTCACAAAGCGGAAAAGGGAAGAGGCTTGATGACGATGGCTGGGATGGCGGGACTCGAACCCACTATATCGGAGTCAAAGTCCGGTGTGTT
>CAZGFK010000014.1:0-27380 GCA_964524815.1 uncultured Oscillospiraceae bacterium | reverse complement strand
CCAGCGCCCCAAGCCCGTCCGCGAACAGCCCAATGACGGGTTCGAGAGACTGTGAGGGGGCAGCAGTTTCTCCGCACCGCTGTTAATAGCGTTTTGTTAATTGAATACTGTATAATTATTATAACAGAGCTATAGGTCGTTTTTATGTGACCTATAGCTCTGTTGTTTTTTCTTAAATCTGCTCTACGCATCTTTGGTTGTTATATCGCAATTTGAATAGCTACTGTTTTTTGGTGTTTTGCCATTGATTGTTTTGGATATATGTGCTATAATATCATGCATATAATGGCTAAACGGTAATATTTGTTCTGCCGCTTTTCCTTTTTATTATACGTCGTAATCAATATTTTCGCCGCTTTCTTTCATATACTTTTCGCCATCCTCAAAATAGTTGCAAAACTAGAATGAACAAGCACGCTTATTAACAGATAATTAAGGAGAAACGCATTTATGTTTAGGATATCACACAATCAAGCTATAGAATTGGAATGCCTTGTACGCAAATTATATGGATGTGACCGTACCGGTGTATCCGGTTTGGCAGATGCAGACCATTTTGAGTCGCGTCCTATGGATGCAGCAGTTATGGTAGTATCATTCATTCACGCCAAAGGGCTTCAATACAGCGAAACAGAATACGATGCATTTTTAAGCCAATATGACACTTTCTTTAACCACCCCGATGAATATAATGCAGAAATAGAAGTAGAAAACTACATCAATGAATTATGCAAAATCATCGATAAGTATATCAAATAACTGTTCTAAACTTATAAAGCGTTGCTTGTTCTTTTTTTAACCGAGAGCTAACCGGTATTTCCCCGGTTAGCTCTCGGTTTAATATTTTTATACTGCAGTATATCTTTCTTTACTCAGCTTCCTTATTCCCACTCGATCGTCCCCGTGGGCTTGGGCGTTACATCCCAAAGCACACGGTTTACACCTTTGACCTCGTGGGTTATGCGCTCGACTATATGCTGCACAAGCGCGAAATCCAGCGGCGCAACCTCGGCCGTGACTGCGTCAACAGTATTGACCGCACGGATGACGACAGGCCAATCGTAGCTGCGCTTGCCGTCAATAATGCCGGTGGACTTGAAATCGGGCACAACGGTGAAATACTGCCACACCTTGCCCTCCAAGCCGTTCTTGGCAAACTCCTCGCGCAAAATCGCGTCCGACTCGCGCACGGCTTCGAGCCTGTCGCGCGTGATAGCGCCCACACAGCGCACGCCGAGCCCCGGCCCGGGGAACGGCTGACGGTACACCATGCCGTCAGGCAAGCCAAGCGCCTTGCCGACCACGCGCACCTCGTCCTTATAAAGAAGCTTCACCGGCTCAACCAGCTCAAACTGAAGCTCGGGCGGCAGCCCGCCGACATTGTGGTGGCTCTTGAGGCCGTCGGATTCGAGGATATCGGGGTAAATCGTGCCTTGGGCGAGGAAGCTTATTCCGTCGAGCTTCGCGGCTTCCTCGGCAAACACATCGATAAAGAGCTTGCCTATTATCTTGCGCTTGGTTTCGGGATCGTCCACCCCGGCGAGTGCATCGAGAAAACGGTCAGACGCGTCAACATAGATGAGGTTTGCATCCATTTGGTTGCGGAACACCTCTATCACCTGCTCCGGCTCGCCCTTGCGCAAAAGCCCGTGGTTAACGTGGACGCAGGTAAGCTGCTTGCCGACAGCCTTAATAAGCAGCGCCGCCACAACCGAGGAATCCACCCCGCCGGACAGTGCCAAAAGCACCTTTTTGTCGCCTATCTGCGCGCGCAGTGCGTCAAGCTGCTCGGCAATGAACGCCTCCGCAAGTGCGGGGGTAGTGATACGCGCCATGCTATCGGGACGTTTGTTGTCTGACATATGTTTATATCTCCTTTATAATGGATTAACAAAAGAAAATGATGTTTGCGCAGCATTAATCGTGCGCAAAGTAGAGAGGGTCTTTGCTGATGAAGGAGTAATCCCCTTCTAAATAGCCGAACTGGTCGAGCAAAAGCTCATAGCGTTCGTCATAATAAACTTGGTTTGTCCACGGGTCAACGTGATCCACGCGCCATCCCTCGCTGGTCGGGTCGCTCCAAACGGAGAGATTAACCTCGCAGTCGGGGTGCGCGGCGATGAATGCGTCCTTTTGCTCCTGCGGCACGGGCGCAGAGCAGCCCAGCCACAAGCGTTTGAGCTTATCAAGCCCCATGAGTGGGGTAATGTCGGAAAAGTTGCGGCAGTTGGCGATGTTGAGGTGCTCAAGCTCGGTGCAGGACGCGAGCGGGGAGAGATCCGTTATCCCGGCGTTCGTCTGAATTTCAAGGTATTCAAGCTTCGTGCAGTTGGCAAGGGGGGAGATATCCGAGATGTTGTTCATCGCGAGTATCGCCACTTCCAGCTCCGGCATATTCGCGACAAACGAGATATCCGAAATCACCTCATTATGCCCCAGGTCAAGATATTTCACCCCGTCACAGCAGCTGAGCGCCGCGACATCGCGGTTTGTGACAAGTCCCCCGGCGGAGGGCTTGGAAGCCAAAATCTTCTCGGCATCGGTGCGCACGGAGTAATTCGCGCCGAACCACACGCGCCACACCACGTTCACATCGGGGTAGGCCTTGCGTATCGTCATCATCTGCTCGTTCGACACGCCGCAAAAGTCCATATCCAGATACTCAAGCTCTTTCATCGCACCCACAACTGCGTACACAAGCGCGCCGCCGTCATCAATCGCGATGTGGTTGAGATCCATTTTTTTATCCAGCAGAGTGAAGCTCTTGCCGTAGAGCGTGAAAGAATATTCAAAATCCGCTCCCGCGCACGACTGCACCAAGCTCCCCAGCGTCGGCCACGTAAGGGGCGTTACCGCCTCATTGCCCAGGGTGACGCGCGTGAGCTTCGGCAAATACGGCAGCACCGTCAGTGCTTCCTGCGCTTCATTCTCCGTCATGCCGGTGAGGTCTATGCTCTCGGTTTCAAGGCTCAGCACATGCCCCAAAAACGTGCAGCTATAGCTAATCTCCGCTTCGGGCAGGGCAAGCACAAAGGCGTAGGCGCGCTCGGGGCTTATGCCGGTTGCGGTCAAGTCCACGCTTTCAAGCGCCGGGAGATAGGCCACAAGCTCGGCGGCGCGCTCAGCGCCCGCCTCGTCCAGCGCACCGAGGGTAAGCGTCTGCGCAGTGTTTCCCGCCACGGTCCCGTCCGGGAACTCCACCGTGTATGTCACTTCCACATTCGGGTGCGTCTCGCTCCACTTTAAAATCTCGGCGTAGCAGGTGCTGCCGGAGAGGTCAACGCGCTCAAGCATCGTAAGCTCGTCAAGCTTTTCGGTTTCGCCCGCTTCTATAACAAGCTTTGCCGAGGTTCTCTCCGCGCCGATGTTCTTATCCTCAAATTCAACCTTTTCCCCGCACCCGGCCAGCATCGCGCACATCAAAAGCGCCGCCCCGGCTGCGGTAATTCTTTTTATCCTTTCAGAAAGCACACCTCACGCCTCCCCCGTTTTTTTGTTCCGTTTTTAATGAAATAAGTATAGCAAAGCCGAAAGTAAAATACAATAATATCTCTGCTAAAACTTTTTGTGATTTTTAAATAAAGCTGAGGTTTTTGCATAAACTCCCGGTTGACATTATGATATCAATATGATATCATATCCTCAGTTACGAAACAGGAGGTATGTTCTCATGCAAGAAAGAATACTTTCAACGAAGAAAAACGGCATGGCAATGCTTGTGCTGTTTGCGGCGCTTTATGTGGGCGCGATATTGGTGACGGTGTTTGCCGCGGAGTACAGACTGAGACTTTTTATGGTGTTGGGGATAATATATCTCTGCGTAGGCTGGATTCCGTTCATGGGGCTGAAGGTGCTTGCGCCGCAGGAAGCGCTTGTGCTGACGCTCTTCGGCAATTACGTGGGCACGCTGCGCGAGGAGGGGTTTTTCTTTGTGAATCCGTTCTGCGTGGCGATTAACCCTGCCGCGCGCACGAAGCTCAGCCAAAGCGGCGATGTGGACGGCGGGCACGGCAAAACCGTGATGCAGGCGCTTGCCGCCGGGACGAACGGCGGAATGAACATTGAAGTTACGAGCAAGAAGCTCTCCCTTAAAATAATGACGCTCAACAACGCCCGCCAAAAGATAAATGATCGCCTCGGCACACCGGTGGAAATCGGGATAGCGGTGATGTGGCGCGTGACGGACACGGCCAAGGCTGTTTTCAATGTGGATAACTACAAGGAGTATCTTTCTCTCCAGTGTGACAGCGCCCTGCGCGACATCGTGCGCATCTACCCCTACGATACGGCCGAGAATATAGACACAACCGGCGATGGCATAGCCGATGAGGGCAGTCTGCGCGGGTCAAGCGAGGTCGTGGCCGAGCGGATACGCGCGCAGATTCAGCAAAAAGTGGCCGATGCGGGCTTGGAGATAATCGAAGCGCGGATAACCTACCTCGCCTACGCGCCGGAGATAGCCGCCGCGATGCTACAGCGCCAGCAGGCAAGCGCAATAGTGGACGCGCGCAAGCTGATAGTTGACGGCGCTGTGGGCATGGTGGAAATGGCGCTGGAGCGTCTGAGCGAAAAGCAGGTGGTGGAGCTGGACGAGGAGCGCAAGGCGGCAATGGTGTCGAATCTGCTTGTGGTGCTCTGCGGCAATCGCGACGCGCAGCCCATAGTCAACTCCGGCAGTCTCTATTGATATGGCAGATAACGCGAAAAAGCAAATCCCCCTGCGGCTCTCGGCGAAGCTGTATGAGCAGATAGCCGACTGGGCAGAGGACGATTTTCGCTCCGTGAACGGGCAAATAGAGTATCTTTTGACCGAGTGCGTCCGTCAGCGCAGGAAAAACGGCTCGCCCCGGCCAAGGGAGCTGGATGTACCCCCGGAGCTGGACATAGAATGAAAACAAACCTGCCTCGGACAGTTCACGAAGCGGCTGAAAGGAGATGTTCACATGACTTATAATATAGGCACGGTGTCACCCGTTGCGCTTGCGGGCATGGTGTTCTCGCTTATCATTTCTGTCGGCTTGCCCATCGCGCTTTGCGTAATCGCCAAAAAGAAGCTCGGCGCGGCGTTAAGCTCGGTGCTGACGGGCGCGGCAGTGTTCGCGGTGTTCGTGTTGGGGCTGGAGAGCGTAATGCACCGCTTTGTTATGCAAAGCGCGGCGGGTGCAACGATAACGGGTAACGTGTGGCTGTACGCGCTTTACGGCGGTGTCGCGGCGGCGGTTTTTGAGGAGCTTGGGCGGCTTGTCGCGATGAAATGGTGTATGAAGAATACGCTTAACCGCGAAAACGCCGTGATGTACGGCGTGGGTCACGGCGGGCTGGAAGCGGTGTTTCTCATAGGCTCTGCGTATATCAGCAACCTTGCCGCGTCCGTTATGATTAATTCCGGGGCGCTTGCCGCGCAGCTTTCCGCGCTGGACGCGGCCACGACCGAAGCTATGCTCACTCAGCTCGCCCCCTTGTGGGAGACAGCGCCCGGTGCGTTTTTCTTGGGCGGCGTGGAGCGCATTTCGGCAATCGCGCTGCACATTTGCCTGTCCTACCTTGTCTATCGCGCGGTGCGGTACGGCGAGTGGCGGTACTTCGCTCTCGCGCTGGTGCTGCATTTCGCCGTGGACGCGGTCACGGTGCTGCTCAACAGCTTCCTCTCCCCTGTTATCTTGGAAGCCGTTTTGCTCGTCGCCGTCGGTGCAATCGCAATGTTTTCCCTGCGCCTGTACCGCGCGGAGTGTTCCCCCGGGCCGGTTGACACGGAAGAAGAGTAAATGATAATATCGCAATATAAACATTTCGGACGCAGGAAAAATTCCTGCGTCCGAAAGCATTTTAATGTGATTTTAGGATTCAATTGAACAGCGTGGCTTTGACGAGCAGCAGCGCCGCGGCGAGCAAAACCTCAACGGCGATAAGCACGAAGCCTTTCACAGTCTCGCTCTTGATAAAAGCGGCCATCGCTTCATCGTCCTTGTACTTGCGGCGCAGGCGGACATTGTCCGCATTCACCGACACGCAAAAAACGCCCACAAAGAACATCGCCAACAGTATTCCCAACACGACTATCAGCCCGTAGATTTCGCTGTCTAACATACGCGCACCTCGCTAAAGATTATTACACATCTTGATATAATACAATCTATTTGCGCTTTTGTCAAATCCGGGTTTTCCCGCAGGTCAAACTCTCTGCGTAAACTCTGCCAGCATCCCGTCTTTAAGCTCCATGAGCTTGGGAGAGAGATCGACATAGTACCTATGCGGGTTATCAAAGCGCTTGACCTCTTCCCAAAGCGTGCTCACGGCATAGGCGCAGTGAGTTTTAATCTCCTTGAGGGTCGGCTCTTGGTAAACAAGCTCGCCGTTTATGAATATCGGCTTTTGAAGCTCCTCGGCGCGGAAGCCTTCAAGCGTTTTGCGCTTCCAGCGCACATCGGGGTCGCAAAGCTCCAAGGGCTTGGTATCGTCCACGGTTTCATCGCGCAGGCAGATGTAATCGGCCTCGGCCATGCCGGTGGCGCGGTCAAAAAGGCGGTAGACCTTTTTGAAGCCGGGGTTTGTAATCTTGCCGACATTCTCGCTCACCTTTATCTTGGGAATAACCTTGCCGTCCGCGTCCTCCACGGCGCAAAGCTTGTACACCCCGCCGAACACGGGCGTAGAGGACGAGGTTATAAGCCGCTCGCCCACGCCGAAGGAATCTATCTTCGCACCCTGCCTCAAAAGCTCCGTAATAAGGCGCTCATCGAGGGAGTTTGAAACCGTGATGGTGCATTCCGTCCACCCGGCATCGTCCAGCATCTTGCGCGCCAAGCGGGTGAGATAGGCCATATCGCCGGAGTCTAAGCGAATGCCGCACTTTTTAATCCCCAGCGGCTTGAGCACCTCGTTAAACGCGCGTATCGCGTTCGGCACGCCGGATTTGAGGGTGTTGTACGTATCCACAAGCAGCACCGCGTTCGTGGGGTAGGCCTTGCAATAGGCCGTGAACGCCTCGTACTCGCTTTCAAACATCTGCACCCACGAGTGCGCCATAGTCCCGGCGGCGGGCACGCCGTAAAGCTGGTCGGACACAGTGCAGGCCGTACCCGCGCAGCCGCCTATAAACGCCGCGCGCGCACCCACTACAGCGCCCGCAATCCCCTGCGCGCGCCGCGAGCCGAACTCCAGCACAGCTCGCCCGTCCGCCGCGCGGCAGACGCGGTTTGCCTTGGTGGCGATAAGGCTTTGGTGGTTAAACTCCAAGAGCATATACGTTTCAAGAAGCTGCGCCTGAGCGGCGGGCGCGCGGACAGTGATAATCGGCTCCATGGGGAAGATGGGCGTACCCTCCGGCACGGCCCAGATATCGCCCGTGAAGCGGAAATCACGCAGATACTCCAAAAAGCCCTCGTCAAATATCCCGCGCGAGCGGAGATAGTCTATATCCTCTTTAGAAAAGTGCAGATTCTTCACATAGTCTATAATCTGCTCCAGCCCCGCGCACACGGCGTAGCCGCCCCCATCGGGAACTGAGCGATAAAACACATCAAAATACGTAATCTCTTCCTGCCGCCCGCTGACGAAATAGCCGTTGCCCATAGTCAGCTCGTAGAAATCGCAAAGCATGGTAAGGTTTATGCCGTTGGCACTTTTCATGATACCTTTCCTCCGTATACATACGTTAGCTTTAGCTTGTGCTAATATAGGCTTAACACCACTGCACAGCTTTTTAACAATGTCATTATAACTTCTATACGAATTAAACGCAAGGGATTTGTGTAATGTGCTAAAACATTGTCATTCTCCCGTTCCTTAGATTGACTTCTCAAGTGTTTTGGGGTATGCTGATATACGTAGAAACTTCGGTTATCAAAACGCCGAACAGGGGTTTAATGAAATGAAAAAACAGATTTTTGTCCCCGGCAGGACGGAGCTTGCCGGCAATCATACCGACCACCAAAACGGGAGAATGCTTGCCTCTGCGGTTCACTTCGGCCACTATGCCACGTGTGAAGACAACGGCACTAATATCATCCGCGTCCAGTCCGAGGGCTTTCAGCCTTTCGAGGTTAACATCAACCACCTCACCCTCCGCACCACCGAGTTCGGCACGCCGAAATCCCTCGTGCGCGGCGTGGTTGCGGGGTTTAAGGAGCTGGGGCTGAATATAGGCGGGTTTGACGCGCGCGTGCGCTCCACGCTCTCTTCGGGCTCGGGCTTAAGCTCATCGGCGGCGTTCTCTGTGCTCGCCGGGCGTATGCTAGGTGAGCTATTCAACAACGGCGAGGTGCAGCCCGTTGTGCTCGCCCGCATCGGCCAGCAGGCGGAGAACAAATTTTTCGGCAAGCCCTGCGGCATAATGAGCCATCTTGCAAGCGCCATGGGGCACACCGTTTATTGTGACCCCAAAACCGGCGAGATAGAGCCTATCCGCGCAAACTTCACCTCTATGGGGCTTACCATGTGCCTCACCAACACCGGCGGCAGCCACTCCGGCCTTGACACTTCCTACGCCCGCATCCCGGCGGACATGGTGTATATAGCAAACTTCTTTGACAAGGGCGTACTCGGTGACGTTGACCCCAAGGAGTTTTACCGCATGGGCTGGGACCCTGCCAATCGCCCCGTGCGCCGCGCCATGCACTTTTTTGAGGAGAACGAGCGCGTCCCCAAGATGCGCGATGCCCTCAAGCGCGGAGACGGCGTGCTGTATATGCGCCACATGAACGCCTCAGGCCGCTCCTCCGAGCAGCTTCTGAACAACATCATCACCTCTGCCACGGGCGACACGAAGCTTGCGCAGGGCTTGGAGCTTTCCCGCAGACTGCTTGACGGCAAGGGCGCATGGCGCGTCCACGGCGGCGGCTTTGCCGGGTGTGTGCAGGCGCTTATGCCGATTGAGTTTTTCCCGGAATACAAACGCAGCATGGAAGAGGAGTTCGGCATAGGAAGCTGCATCGAGATTAATTTGATATAACATTATATGAACACATAAACACTTTCAAAGGAGACTCTACCCAATGACTAAGGCAAAAAAGCTAAGGGAGCTGCTTACGCAGGATAAAATCATCATGGCACCGGGCGCATACGATGCTTGGTCAGCCCGTCTCATCGAAAAAGCGGGCTTCCCCGCCGTGTACATGACCGGCTACGGCGTGTCCGCAAGCGTTTTAGGCCGGCCGGACATTGGGCTTCTCTCGCTTCAGGAGATGGCGGAGGCGGCAAAGAACATCTGCAACTGCACCGATGTTCCCGTTATCGCCGATGCCGACAACGGCTACGGCAACACTCTCAACGTCATCCGCACCGTGACCGAATACGAGCTTGCGGGCGTGGCGGGCATTCAGCTTGAGGATCAGGTCATGCCCAAGCGCTGCGGTCACATGGAGGGCAAGCAGGTCATCCCCAAGGAAGAAATGGTCGCGAAAATCCGCGCGGCGGTTTACGCGCGCAAAAACCCCGACACCGTTATCATCGCGCGCACGGACGCTATCGCCGTCAACGGCTATGAGGACGCGATAGACCGCGCCGCGGCTTATAAGGAAGCGGGCGCTGACGTAATCTTCGTAGAGGCCATGCAAAACCAAGAGCAGGTGGAGAATGCGCAAAAGCTCGTCAACGCCCCGCTCTTTGCCAACATGGTCGAGCACGGCAAAACCCCGCTTGACACGGCGGACAACCTCTTCAAAATGGGCTTTCGCATCGCCATTTACCCCACCGCACCCATTTACACCGTCACCAAGGCGCTCAACGAAATGCTTTCCGAGCTTAAACGCACCGAGGATATCCGCGAGTGCATGAAATACGAGGTCGATTTCCCGACATTTAATGAGATGATAGGCTTGGGCGAGCTTCGCGCGCTTGAAAAATCGTTCTCCTGCGACTGCGAAAAGTAAAAATCAGATAACACACAGCAAAAGAGCTTGGGTTTTCGCCCAAGCTCTTTTTAAGCGCCTTTAGCTGATTATTTGCACACAAGCTCGCCGTTTTCCGCTCCCACGGTTATCACCGCGCCCGGAGCGAGCCGGCCGGAGAGTATGGCGCGGGCGATGAGCGTTTCCACGCTCGACTGCAAGTATCTTCTCAGCGGGCGCGCGCCGTAGAGAGGGTCGTACCCGCGCGCTATGATAAGCGCCTTGGCCTCGTCCGTCAGCTCCAGCCCCAGCGGCTTTTCCGCAAGACGGGCGCGGAGAGCGGAGATCATTATCTCTATTATCCCGCCGAGGTCACTGCGCGTGAGCGGGTGGAAGAGGATAGTTTCGTCAAGCCTATTCAGAAATTCCGGCCTGAACGCCGCTTTCAGCTCACGCATCACGGCCTCGCGCGCACTCTCGCTTATCTCGCCCTCGGCGGTTATGCCGTCCAATAGGTGGCTGCTGCCGAGGTTTGAGGTGAGGATAATGACGGTGTTTTTAAAGTCCACTGTGCGCCCCTGCGAATCCGTAATGCGCCCGTCATCGAGAATTTGAAGCAGGATATTGAACACATCCGGGTGCGCCTTTTCGATTTCATCGAAAAGCACCACGCTGTAGGGCTTGCGCCTTACGGCCTCGGTGAGCTGGCCGCCCTCGTCGTAGCCCACGTATCCCGGCGGCGCGCCGATAAGACGCGAGACGGAGAACTTCTCCATGTACTCGGTCATATCTATTCTCACGATGTTGTGCTCATCGTCAAAAAGGCACTCGGCCAAGGATTTTGCAAGCTCCGTCTTGCCCACGCCCGTAGGGCCGAGGAAGAGGAACGAGCCTATCGGCCGATTGGGGTCGGCTATCCCCGCGCGGGAGCGGAGTATGGCTTCCGTAACGCGCTGCACGGCCTCGTCTTGCCCGATAACGCGCTTATGCAGAAACTCATCCAAGTGCAAAAGCTTTTCCCGCTCGCTCTCCATGAGCTTTGAAACGGGAATGCCCGTCCACTTTGCCACGATAGAGGATATCTCCTCTTCCGTCACGGTGTCGTGTACCATGGAGCCGGCCTTGCTCTCTTCAAAGCGGCGCTCCGCGTCCTCTAAGCGCTTTTCAAGCGCGGGGAGATCGGAGTATTTGAGCTTGGCGGCCTTTTCGTATTCATAGCGCATCTGCGCGCTTTCAATATCCGCGTGCAGGCGTTCAAGCTCGGCTTTAAGCTCCTTAACCTCGTCCACGCCCTTTTTCTCGCTCTCCCAGCGCGCCTTTTGTGCGTTGTATTCGTCCTTTAACTCCGCAAGCTCCGCGCGCAGCTTCGTCAGCCTATCTTGGGAAAGCGCGTCATCTTCCTTTTTAAGCGCCATTTCCTCAATTTCAAGCTGCATTATCTTCCTGCGCATATCGTCAAGCTCGGCGGGCATGGAATCTATCTCCGTGCGGATGAGGGCGCACGCCTCGTCCACAAGGTCAATAGCCTTGTCGGGCAAAAAGCGGTCGGAGATGTAGCGGTTGGAAAGCGTGGCGGCGGCGACTAGGGCGTTATCGTGTATGCGCACGCCGTGGTAGACCTCGTAGCGCTCCTTTAAGCCGCGCAGTATGGATATCGTGTCCTCTACGGTCGGCTCGTCCACCTGCACGGGCTGGAAGCGGCGCTCCAAGGCCGCGTCCTTTTCGATGTACTTGCGGTACTCGTCCAGGGTGGTCGCGCCTATGCAGTGCAGCTCCCCTCGCGCCAGCATCGGCTTTAAGAGGTTGCCCGCGTCCATGCTGCCCTCGGTTTTGCCCGCGCCGACAATGGTGTGAAGCTCGTCTATAAAGAGTATTATCCCGCCCTCGCTGCGCCGTATCTCTTCTAAAACGGCCTTTAGGCGCTCTTCAAATTCGCCTCTGTACTTCGCGCCCGCAATCAGCGCTCCCATATCCAGCGAGAAGATGGTTTTGTTTTTAAGTCCCTCCGGCACATCTCCGCGCACTATCCTTTGCGCAAGCCCCTCGGCAATCGCCGTTTTGCCTACGCCCGGCTCGCCGATGAGCACGGGGTTATTCTTAGTTTTACGCGAGAGAATGCGGATAACGTTTCTTATCTCGGTGTCGCGGCCTATCACGGGGTCAAGCTCGTTTTCTCTTGCGCGCTTGACTAAATCCGTGCCGTACTTGGCAAGGGCATCGTAGGTGCTCTCCGGGTTATCCCCCGTTACGGGCGCGGTTTTCACCTTGGCAAGCTCCGAGGTGAATGTCCCCTTGGTTATGCCGTGGTCGGCGAATATCCTTTTAATCGCGGGAGTGGCGGCGGCGAAAATGCCGAGCATCATATGCTCCACGGAAAGATATTCATCCCCCATGCTTTTCGCGGCCTTTTCACCGGCTTTTATCACCCTGTCCGCCTCCGGCGAGAGATAAACCTGCGTCTGCCCGCCGACTTTCGGCAGCTGCGCTATGGCGCTGTCAAGCTCGGCAAGGAGCGAGTTGCAGTCAACGCCCATTTTCGCGAAAAGTGACGGGATTAAACCCCCGTCCTGATCCGCAAGGGCATAGAGCAAATGCTCCGGCATTATATAGTTGTTGTGATTTTCCTCCGCCATTGCCTGTGCGGTCTGAACGGCCTCTATGGTTTTCTGCGTGTAATTCTGCGCGTTCATAAAATCAACTCCTTCGTTTTCAGCAATAAATCCTGTTTCCGCATTAATTTAGATGTGAATAGGCGTTTTTATGAGATTTGAATAATACGCCGCTTCCACATCGTGCGCATCGTACCGCCCGCTCAAATAGCCTTTCATCAGCTTATCGAAAAGCGTGACGTAGGCGCTTATGGCGTTTGCCAGCTCCTCGGCAGAGCTGTCCCGCTCCGGGGCGGCAAGGGTGCGGACAAATTTGCCGTCATAGAGCGCATAATCCAGCCGCGTCCCCGTCAGCGGGTAGAGCAGCCTATCCTCGATGTCCTTCCACAAGCGGAAAAACTCCGTCATCGCCGCGATAAGCGCGCCCGACTGTGTCCGGAATATAACCGACAGCTCGCCTATCGCCTCTTCCCCGCCCGGCACAAGCGCCACTTCGTACTTCACCGTGGGGCGGTATTTATACTCCAGCGAGCTTTTCAGCGACAAGGAAAACGTGTTCGGTGCGAAAAACGGCACAAGCTCCCGCGAGGGTGCCATAAGCTGCTCAATGGCGGAAAGCACATCGTTAATGCGCCGCTCGGGCGTGGTGTAGTTTACATACTCGGCCAAAATGCTGTTTATCAGCGCCGAGCGGCTTGTGCCCATCCTGTGCGCCAGCGCGTCCACCTCGCGCACCACTTGCTCATTGAGCATGAGGCTGTATAAAGTCTTTTTCATGTTCCGTTCCTCTTCCGTTATCTATTTTTCAGTTTATTCTTCGTTTTATTACTCGATTATTATTTTGTTGCGCCGTGTTTTTCATGCGGATTCATCATTTTTTGTCGTTTCCTGACGAAAAATGCTCCGCGTTTATCGCGCTTCCTCTTCCTTTACGCCCTACACTATACCACTCTCGCACAACTTTGTCAATGGTTTTATATAAATTATTCTGCAAATTATATCTGCATTTTAAAACAAATCGGTCAAATGCGACAAAACCGGGCGGCGCGATTTATGCGCTTTGTCTAAAAACCCGGTTTGAAAAAAGGGGCTTGCATTTTTGCGCGATGTCGGTTATAATGCGCATGATCCGAAAGCATGGGTGACGAGAGCACCCGCATAAGGACAGTTTGAAACGGATTTTTAAGACGCGGTACAGAGATACCGGCAAGATCCCGCATAAGGAGCTTTTAGGGCGCGAGGGTTCATCCTCGCCGTGCAGTATGCCCCGAGAGCGCAGAGGGTATGTCTTGTCGCGTGTCGGCAGGGCTTTTTTTCATGCCCGGAATCATTAGAAAGGCGGCCTGAAAATGAAGCTCAAATCGCAGATAATGGACGAGGCCGCATTAAAGCGCGCGCTTATGCGCATCTCCCATGAGATTGCCGAGAAGAACAAGGGCGTTGAAAACGTGGTGCTTGTGGGCATACGCCGCCGCGGCGAGCCGATAGCGCGCATGATACGCGCCAACATCGAGCTTATAGAAAATACGCTCGTCCCCTGCGGCAGTATCGACATCGGGTTTTACCGCGATGATTTGAGCATGATTACCGAAAGCCCCCTCGTGCGCCGCGCGGAGCTGGATTTTGACGTGACGGCGAAGGACGTTGTGCTGATAGACGATGTGCTCTACACCGGGCGCACGGCGCGCGCCGCGATAGAAGCGGTGTTCTCCCACGGGAGACCGAGGAGCATACAGTTTGCCGTGCTTGTTGACCGCGGGCATCGCGAGCTGCCCATCCGCGCCGACTATGTCGGCAAAAACATCCCCACCTCGCGCAACGAGCTTGTAGAGGTGCGTTTGCCCGAATATGACGGGGAAACGGGCGTATATCTCATGGACAACACCTGATTTTTAATATGGTAAAACCGGCGCAAGCCGTTTTTATAAAGCTTCAATTAAAATACTTACAGAGAGAGGTAAATTGAATGAAAAAAACCGTAATTGACGGCCCTATTTACGACGCTCGCGAATTGGGCACCCCGAGAATGCTGCTGCTCGGCTTCCAGCATATGTTCGCCATGTTCGGCGCAACCGTGCTTGTCCCGGCGCTGACCGGCCTTGATGTTGCCACCGCGCTTCTTTTCGCCGGCATCGGCACTCTGCTGTTCCACCTGCTTGCCAAGGGCAAGGTTCCCGCATTCCTCGGCTCTTCCTTCGCTTTCATCGGCGGCTACAACGCCATCCGCACCCTGTCCGACGGCACTGTTGACAACTCTCTCCTGCCCTACGCCTGCTTCGGCGTTTTAATCGCGGGCTTGATGTATGTTGTTCTCGCGGCGCTCGTCAAGGGCTTCGGCGTGAAGAAAGTCATGCGCTTCTTCCCGCCCATCGTGACCGGCCCCATCATCATCTCCATCGGCCTCACGCTTTCCTCCTCCGCAATCAACAACTGCACCGGCAACTGGCTTGTCGCGGTTGTCGCCATTGCGATAGTAATCGGCTTTAACATCTGGGGCAAGGGCATGGCCAAGATAATCCCCATTCTCCTCGGTGTTGTCGGCTCTTACATCTTCGCCCTCATCGTTGACCCCGCCGAGCGCGCCGCCGTTGTCACTGCCGTTTCCGAAGCCGCTTGGGTAGGCATCCCCATTCAATGGGAGCGCACCGTATTCGGCCTTTTCTCCGGCGAAGTTGACACCGCGCTTTTGCTCTCCGCCGTGTTCACGATAGTCCCCCTCTCCCTTGCCACCATGGTTGAGCACATCGGCGATATCTGTGCCATCTCCTCCACTGTCGCCAAGAATTACATGACCGACCCCGGCCTGCACCGCACTCTCCTCGGCGACGGTCTTGCAACCTCTCTCGCCGCTCTGTTCGGCGGCCCGGCCAACACCACCTACGGCGAAAACACCGGCGTGCTTGCGCTCTCCAAGGTCTATGACCCCCGCGTCATCCGCATCGCCGCCGTCATCGCGATAGTCGTTTCTTTCTGCCCGAAGTTCGCCGCGCTCGTTTCCGCAATGCCCACTGCCACCATCGGCGGCGTGTCCCTCATCCTCTACGGTATGATCTCCGCTGTCGGCGTGCGCAACATCGTTGAAAACCGCGTTGACTTCACCAACACCAGAAACGTCATCATCGCCGCACTCATCCTCGTCCTCGCAATCGGCATCAGCTACTCCGGCAACATCCAAATCGGCATCGTCAGCCTCTCCGGCCTCGCCGTTGCCTCTATCGTCGGCATCGTGCTCAACGCCATTCTCCCCGGCAAGGATTACGTTTTCGAGCAGGACACCGAGGGTGCAACCTCTGTTGACCTCTCCGGCGCAATCAACATGGACGAGAACCTTTAATTAAGCTAATTTTTTCCCCCACAACCCATCCATAATACACAAAACACACGGCGCTTGCCTTCATCAAGCGCCGTGTGTGATTTTTTATATCTATTATATCTTCGTGATTTGATCTATCGCATAAAGCGGCAGATTGATAATCCACTCTTCCTTCTTATAGTCCGCCATGGATGTGCGAACAGCAGCTTCGGGCGAAAATCTTTCTCGGTAGGTTTTAAGGCTCTTGGCTCTCAAGTTTACTTCCGCTTTTACTTCTACGGGAATAATCCGTTCACCCGTATCTACAACAAAGTCAACTTCACAAGAGCCTCTGTCGTTAGTATAGTAGTATACATCTAAATCTTGGATAGTCTTTAACTGCTGGCAAACATACTGCTCCGTAAGCGCACCCTTAAACTCAACAAACAAATCATTCCCGTCAAGCAAAGTGCGCTGACGAAGCCCGGCCATACAGCCGAGAAGCCCAACATCCACCACGAAGAGCTTAAACGCTTTCAAGTCCTCGTACGCCCGCAAGGGAATGCCCGCTGTATTGACGCGGCTGACCTTGTGAACAAGGCCGCAATCACACAGCCACATGATTGCAGCTTCGTAGTCTTTTGCGCGAGCGCCCTCACGAACAAGACCGTAGATAAACTTTTTGTTTTCTTTCACAAGCTGAGACGGAATGCTGTTCCAAAGCATCCGAAGTCTAGGCACTGTTTCATTCGGAGCGTGCTTGGAGAAATCCTGTTCATAAGCTGCAAGGATTCGCCTTTGGATTTCGCGCACTTCATTAAAATCCTTGTTTTCTGCAAAGCTTTGCACAGCTTCGGGCATACCGCCGACAAAGTAATAATGCTTCAAAGCGTCTATATACGTTTGCTTAAAGCTTGTAATCATCTGATAGTCCTGCGAATCGAGCAGCTCGGCAAAACGCTTTTTTTCGGTTGCCATCAAAAATTCCTTAAAGGAAAGCGGATAGAGTTTCAGGAAATCCACCTTTCCGACAGGGAAAGATGTGCCTTGATGCAAGGCAATACCGAGCAAAGACCCGGCGCACACAATGTGATACTGCGGCGCATTTTCATAGAAGTATTTAAGAGACGATAACGCTCTCGGCACTTCCTGTACTTCGTCAAAAATCAGCAAAGTATTATCCGGATCTATTTTGTGTCCGGCATATAGCTCTAAACCCATAACCAGGCGCTCTGTATCCAAGTCAGAAGCGAACAGCTCTGACATTCTTGAATTAGAGTCAAAATTGATATATACAGTGTTTGCATATGCCTGTCTGCCGAACTCTTTCATCAGCCAAGTCTTGCCGACTTGCCGCGCGCCCTCGATAATCAGCGGCTTGCGGCGCTTGCTTTCTTTCCACTTAAAAAGCTTTTCAATAGCAATTCGGTACATACTCGCACCTCCCTCACCATAATCCAAGCATAGTATAGCACACAAGCACGAAAATTACAACGAGTTTTTGATTGTGTGCAACATTTTTTACAGCGAACTAGGCTATCTCGTGTGGAATACTGTCTTGCATATAAACTTAGTTGGTTTATTTAACAGCAAAAGCGCCCGGTTATTCCCGGGCGCTTTTGCGTTGCTCTCTTCAATTCATTTCTTCTTCCACACGGACGGGGCGAGCAGGATAAGCAGGGGGTATATTTCAAGCCTGCCTAAGAGCATTACCCACATCAGCACAAAGCGCGTGAAGGGCGAGAATATCAAGTACCCCTCCGCCGCAGTTACAAGGCTCATGCTTGGCCCGATGTTCGACATACACGAAAGCGCCGCCGTCAGGCACACGGAAAACTCATGCCCATCGAAGGAGACGATAAAGGTCGTGGCAAGGATGATGAGAAAGTACAGCCAAAAGTAGCAGTACACGGCCTGCGTTGTGCTCTCGTCCACGCGCCGCCCGTCCATGGAGACGCGGCGCACCTCGCGCGGGTGCAGCACCCGGCGCACATCCACCGCCGCCGTTTTGAAAAGCAGCACCACACGGCTGACCTTTAAGCCGCCCGCCGTGCTGCCCGCGCACCCGCCTACGCACATCAAAAGCACAAGGATAACGCGCGTATACTGCGGCCACTCCATCGTGTTCACCGTGGTAAAGGCCGCCGTGCTCATAAGGCTGACGGAGTTGAAAAACGCGTGGCGCAGCGCAGTCAGCACACTGCCGTAGGTGCGCACCAAGCCCACCGCGATTGCCGCCGTGGCCGTGAGCAAAACGCCGATATATCGGTGCAGCTCCTCGCTTTTGAGCGCCAAGCGCAAGCGCCCGGCCAAAATCAAATAGTAAAGGTTGAAGTTGACGGCAAAGAGCGTCAAAAACACCGCGATAACCATTTCTATGTACGCATTGTTGTACACCGCCAAGCCCGCATTGCTCGCGGTGAAGCCGCCCGTTCCGGCGGTGGAAAGCGCGTACAAAACCGCATCGTAAAAGCTCAGCCCGCCTAGCATTAAAAGCACGATTTCCAACAGGGTCATAACGGTGTAGATAACGTAAAGTATCTTCGCCGTGTCCCCCGCGCGCGGCACGAGCTTGCCCACTGTCGGCCCCGGCACCTCAGCGCGAAGAATATGCATGGAGTGCTCCCCGCCCATGGGCAGCACCGCCATTATGAATATCAGCACGCCCATGCCGCCGAGCCACTCTAAGAAGTTGCGCCAAAAGAGGCCGCCGCGGCTCATTGCGTCAATATCGCGCACTATGGAAGCGCCCGTGGTCGTCAAGCCCGACACGGTTTCAAACACCGCGTCAAAATAGCTCGGTATATCCCCGCTCACGGCAAGGGGAACAGCCCCGAAAAGCCCCATGAGTATCCACGCCAAGCTCACCGAGGCAAAGCCCTCGCGCGAGTATATCGCGCGGGAGCGCGGCTTAAAGCACACTATAAGCGCGCCGCCTGCCGCCGCCGTAGCGGCAAGCCCCACGGCAAAGCCCTTTACGCTCTCCCCCGCCCATATGTTCACCAGCATCGGCAAAAGCATGAGCGCGGCAAAGCACAAAAGCACCATTCCGGCGATTCTGGCAACCATTCTGTAGTTCACGGTGTTTCTTCCCTGCCTCTTTCAAACGGGGTAAATCCCCGTTTATTTTGCGCGTTTGCGCCAAAGAATCGGACTTGCAAGCATAATAATCGGATAGATTTCCAGCCTGCCCAAAAGCATGGCAAGCGTCAGCACGATTTTCGTCAGCGGGGAGAAAATCGCAAAATTCCCCATAGGGCCTATAAGCCCCAGCCCCGGCCCTATGTTCGACATACACGAAAGCGCCGCAGTAAAGCTTGTGGTGAAATCATATCCGTCCAGAGACACGAGAAGCCCCGCGAGCGTCATAATCATCATGTACGCGAAGAAATAGCAATATACCGCCTCGGTCGTGCCGCGCTCCACGCGCTTGCCGTCCATGCGCACGGAATGCACCTCGCGCGGGTGGAGCGTGGACGCGATATCGGCCAACGCGCTTTTTATAAGCAGCATTACACGGCTGAGCTTCATTCCGCCCGCCGTGCCGCCCGCGCACCCGCCTATGAACATCAAAACCACAAGGATATACTGCGCTAAGCTCGGCCACTGCGTAAAGTCCACCGTGCCGAAGCCGGCCGTGCTCATGATAGAGGTCACGTTGAAAAACGCGTGCCGCAGCCCCACGGCAAACCCGCCGTACATCTTCGCGATTGACCCCGCAATGCCGAGCGTGGCGAGAGCGATAATGCCGAGATACCAGTGCAGCTCCTCACTTTTCAGCGCTTCGCGCACCCGGCCTATAAGCATAAGATAGTATAGGTTGAAGTTAGCCGCGAAGATGATGAGGAACACGCCTATAACCAGCTCGATATATACGCTGTCATACGCGGCGATTGAGGCCGCCCGCGTGGAAAACCCGCCCGTACCGGCCGTGGCAAAGGCGTGCAAAACAGCGTCATAGAAGCTCATACCGCCGAGCTTTAGGAGAATAGTTTCCATTACCGTCAGCGCGGCGTAGATAATATACAATATCCTCGCCGTCTGCCGCGCCTTGGGCACAAGCTTGCCCACCGTCGGCCCCGGCACCTCCGCGCGCATAATGTGCATGGAATGCTCGTCCCCGGCGGGCATGACCGCCATTATGAACACCAGCACACCCATGCCGCCTATCCAGTGCGTAAAAAGCCGCCAAAACAGGCCGCCCCGGCTCATTTTCTCCACGTTCGGCACGATGGATGCGCCCGTGGTCGTCAAGCCCGACACGGTTTCAAACACCGCGTCTATGTAATTGGGGATATCGCCGTTAATCACAAACGGCAAAGCCCCGAAAAGCCCCATGCACAGCCACGCCAAGCCCACGGCGGCGTAGCCCTCGCGGGCGTACAGCGCCCGCTCCTTACCCGGCACGGCGCACAGCGCCCCGCCGACTGCCGCCGTAATCCCGGCAGCGAGCAAAAACGCCCTTGCGCTTTCCCCGTAGTAAAGCCCCACGCACATCGGCAAAAGCATGAGCGCGGCGAATATCAAAAGCACTTTGCCCAGTATCCGGGCAATCACAGCTTTATTCATCGTCTTTATTCTTTACCTCTCAGGCCAGTATACCGTCCAGCGTTTTCAAAACCCCGGCGCTTGCCACGGCCACTATATGATCCCCCGGCAAAAGCGCTGTGTTGCCGTCGGGGATAATGCTCTTTGTGCCGCGTATCACCGCGCACAAAAGAACGCCCTTTCTCAGCTTCAGCTCGCGCAGGGTTTGCCCCTTGCCGCCAAAGCCCTCGCCCACGGTGAATTCCAGCGCCTCAACCTTGCCGTCGGCGAGCTTGTAGAGGGTTTCCATGCTGCTGCCGGCAGAGTTGCTCATCGCGCGCACATAGCGCGCAAGCTGCTGCGCCACAAGCTCCTTGGGCGATACAATGCAGTCAAGCCCGGAGCTTTCCATGATGTCGGTAAAATGCTCGCGATTTACCTTGGTGACTATCGTCCCCACCTTGCATTGGCTTGCGTACATACTGGTAACGATATTGTCTCCGTCGTCACCGGAGAGCGCCACAAACGCATCGCACGCGCGTATGCCCTCCTCCTGCAACACATCGCTGTTGGTTGCGTCGCCGTAGATTACGTTTGCATCGGGGATAAGGTCGCAAAGGGTGTCGCAGCGGGCGCGGTCGCGCTCCACAAGCGTCACGCTCATGCCCGATTCCTGCAACATCGTCGTCAAATACACGGCGATGCGCCCGCCGCCCATTATAAGCACCTTTTTCACGGGCTTTTTGTACTTGCCCACAGCGGTGAAGAACTTTCTCAGCTCGTGGGAAGAGCCGGTTATGCTCAGCTTGTCTCCCCCGCGCAGCACGAAATCGCCGTTCGGGATGAACACCTCGCCCTCGCGCTCCACCACGCTCACAAGCACCGCCGCTTTCACGCTGGAAGCCAAGCTCTTCAGCTCTATCCCGTCCAGCGCCTCTCCCGGCAGCACGCGGTGCTCCACTATTTCCACACTGCCCTTTGAAAACACGTCCACGCGCGCCGCACTCGGGAAGCGCAGAATGCGCGCAATCTCCCTTGCGCATTCAAGCTCCGGGTTTATTATCATCGAAAGCCCCATTGTCTCGCGCAAAAACGCCGTCTGCGTCATGTACTCCGGGTCGCGTATACGCGCAATCACGTGCGCCGTGCCGAGCTTGCGCGCGGCAACACCGCAAATCATGTTCACTTCATCGCTGCGCGTTGCCGCAACGAGCATATCCGCCTCCGCCGCGCCCGCGCCTATAAGCGATTCGGGGTTGGTGGCGTTGCCCTCAATGCAGATAACGTCCAGCGCATTTGATACCTGGGTTATTATATCGCCGCTTTTGTCGATAACCGTGATGTCATGCCCCTCTTCGGAAAGGGTCTTGGCCACGGCAAAGCCGCTTTTGCCCGCTCCGGCAATTATAATTTTCATTTTACGTTTCCTCCGTGCAATACACTGCAAAAAAGAATATACATTGTTATATTATCACACCCGTTCGCGTTTGTACAGCGCTGCGAGCACTTTTTCGCACCTGGTGTTAATAATTTTGCACGGTTTTTATGCTTTTCCCCCGGTGCAAAACCCGCTCTTGAACATCGCTGTCAATGTATGCTATAATAAGCTGACATTTTATGATTACAAGATGGTGTTATTCTATGGATGAAAATAAATTCGCCGGCTTTACGCCCGCAACCTCGCAGTTTTTGTGGGACTTGACCTTTAACAACGAGCGCCCTTGGTTTTTGGAGCATAAGGCCGAGTTTGAAGAGGTTTTGAACCGCCCGCTCAAGCTCTTGGCGCAGGAGACCTATGAGCTTCTTTCCTCTGCCTATCCCGACAAGCACCTTTTGCTGCACGTTGCCCGCATTTATCGCGATGCGCGCCGCCTGCACGGGAGAGGGCCGTATAAGGATCACCTTTGGTTTTCGATAAAGGCCGACAATAAGCTTTTGGAAGGGCCGATGTTTTGGTTTGAAATCGGCGCGGCGGACTACAGCCTCGGTATGGGGTTTTACAGCGCCACGGCGGCGCAGATGGAGCTGTTTCGCCGCAGTATTGACGCAAACCCCGCCCGCTTTGAGCGCATTGCCAAAAGCCTTGCCAAGCTCAAGGGCTTTCAGGTCTCGGGCGAGGAGTACAAAAAGCCCAAGGGGCAGTATGACGGTGCAATCGGCCAATGGTATAACCGCAAGCGCCCCGGCATTGACTGCACGCGCGACTTCGGCGGGGACATTTTTTCCCCCGAGCTTCCTCGGATATTGGCCGATACGTTCTCGGCGATGATGCCGATGTATGATTATCTCACTGTCATTGCGAGCAGCGGAAAGGAACAGTAAATGTACAAGCCCTTGGTTTCGGTAATAATCCCGGCGTACAACGCCGAGGAGTATATCGCGCGCGCCGTGGAAAGCATACTAAAGCAAACCCACACACGCATTGAGCTTTTGTTGATAGATGACGGCTCTTCGGACAATACCGTCTCCGCCGCCCGCGCCGCCGTGGGCGGGGATGAGCGCGCGCGCATAATAAGCATACCCAACTCCGGCCCCGCCGTGGCGCGTAACCGCGGCATAGCCGAGGTGTCGGACGAGGCCGAGTACATAATGTTTTGCGATGCGGACGATTATCTTGCGCCCGATGCCGTGGAATACGCGCTCTCTGCCGCCGCCCTCGGTGCGGAGCTTGTGCTCATGGGCTTTACTATTTTAAACCCGGACGGGTCAAAGCGCGATTATTTTGAGGAAGAAGCCATGCTGGACGCGTCCACACTCGGCGAGGCGCTGCCGCGCCTTTATACGGCGAATCTTCTCAATCAGGTTTGGGCAAAGCTCTTTTCCGTGTCGCTTCTGCGCGATAATAAGCTCGCCTTTCTCGACTATCGTTGGGGCGAGGACAGGCTCTTTATCTTTGACTGCTTGGAGCGCGCCGCGAAAACCGCCGTGCTGCCGCAGTGCAGGTATTTTTACGTCATGCACCAAGGGGAGAGCCTCATTTCCCGCTTTTACGATAAAAAGCCCGATGTGTGCTACCTTGCCGATTCGCGCATGAGCGAGCTTTGTTCGCGTTTTCGCACGAAAAATGATGCGGGATGCAGATATATGTTTGTTAAAAGCATATTTTCCTGCATTACCACGCTCTTTGCCCCCTCTTGCCCGCTCTCGAACAGGGAAAAGCGCGAATATGTGCGCTATATTCTGCAAAATGAACAGGTGCAAACGCGCTCTCGCGGCTCGTTCGGCAGTGCGCCGGTGAAGATAATGTGCGCGGTTATGCACACGAAAATCGTGTGGCTCAATCTTTTAATGTTTCGCACAGTGGCCTTTTTCGGCCGCGTCACGCCCCACCTTTTCATGGCGCTTAAACACAGAAAATAATTGCTTCGGCGCGATTTCCCGCGCCGAAGTCTTTACAAGGAGATAAATATGACATACGATTTTACCACCGTTATCGACCGCCGCGGCCACGATTCCCTTGCCGCCGATAAAATTCCCTTTGAGGGCGTTGCACCCGAAGCGGGCTTTGACCCCATACCCATGTGGATTGCGGACATGGCGTTTCCCGTAGCCCCGTGCGTGCTCGATGCCGTTCGCGCGCGCCTTGATATGCCCTGCCTCGGGTACTTTGCCCTGCCGGAAGAATACTATGACGCTATCATCTCTTGGCAAACCCGCCGCAACGGCGCAGTGGATTTAAAAAACGAGCACATCGGCTATGAAAACGGCGTGCTCGGCGGGGTAAGCTCGGCGGTGCAGGCGTTCTCCTCTCCCGGGGATAAAATACTTCTGCACTCCCCCACTTACATCGGCTTTACCCACACCCTCAACGACTTAGGCCGCGTGATAGTCCACTCTCCGCTTGTCCGCGACGAAAACGGCGTTTGGTGCATGGACTATGAGGACATGGATAAGAAGCTGCGCGAAAATGACATACATCTTGCCGTGTTCTGCTCGCCGCATAACCCCAGCGGCAGAGTGTGGGAGCGCGAGGAGATAGAGCGCGCCATGGAGGTCTACCGCAAAAATGACTGCGTTGTCATTTCGGACGAGATTTGGTCGGATATCATCTTCCCCGGCTATAAGCACATTCCCACCCAGTCCGTCTCAGCCGACGCTCGCGAGCGCACCGTGGCCTTTTACGCGCCCAGCAAGACCTTCTCCCTCGCCGGGCTTGTGGGGTCATACCACATTATATATAATAAGTACCTGCGTGACCGCGTCAACCGCGCGAGTGAGATGAGCCATTATAATGACGCAAATGTGCTCTCCATGCGCGCCCTTGTCGGCGCGTACTCGCCCGAGGGCGAAGCATGGTGCGATGAAATGCGCGCCGTCATCGCGGAAAACGCCCGCATCGCCTGTGACTTCTTCGCCGAAGCCGCGCCCGGCATACGCATTATGCGCCCGCAGGGGACATATATGCTCTATCTTGACTGCGCCGAGTATTGCGCCGCCCACGGCATAAGCATAACCGAGCTTGAGCACCGCGGCGTTCGTTGCGGCGTGATATGGCAGGACGGCGAGGCGTTCATTTGGCCGAACACCATCCGCATGAATCTCGCCCTGCCTCAGTCCCGTCTTGTCGAAGCCCTCGACAGGCTGAAAAAGTACGTTTTCGCGTAAGCGAAACGGAGCTGCCCCCCCTGCCGCCTATCGGCCAAGAGGAGTTAAAAAACGAATAAACGTTAAAAGCGCCGTCAGCGCCACTGTGACGAGCGGTGCCCCGCTCGTCATAAACGTTGTCAGCACGAATTGGAACGCCCCCGTGTACACCGTTGCGCTCACTATCGCCGCCCAGTACCATACAAAGCCGCTCTCCTACATCGCCATGCCGTAGGCAAGGCCGATGAAAAGGTAGCTGCACATCACGGGCAGGGACTTTATAAATGCCGACTTCATCACGTCTTTTGTCGGCAGTATCGTCTTTTTTATCAGAATAACCCCGTTATCTTTCCCTCGTTATCCACATCTATCCCCTCGGCGGCGGGCTTTTTCGGCAACCCCGGCATGGTGAGTATGTCCCCGGTCAGAGCAACCGTGAACCCCGCCCCGGCGCTCACGCGCACCTCGCGGACGGTAATGTCAAAGTCAGTGGGCGCGCCGAGGCGCGTTTTATCGTCCGTAAGGCTTGCTTGCGTCTTGGCAATGCACACGGGAAGCGCGCCGTAGCCGCGCGCCTCGAGGCTCGCAATTTGCGCTCTCGCCTCGTCCGTGAGCTTCACGCCCCGCCCGCCGTACACCTTTCGCGTCACGGCCGCGAGCTTTTCTTCTATGCCGATATCGTCCTCATACGCAAAGCGAAAATCGCCCCGTGCGTTGCACAGGCGCACCACCTCTTCCGCAAGCTCTAAGCCGCCCGCGCCGCCTTTTTCCCACACCTCGCATAAGCACACTTTAACGCCGAGCCTTTCGCACTCTTCCTTTACGAGGTCAATTTCCGCTTCCGTGTCGCTTTCAAAGCGGTTGAGCGCCACGGCGCAGTTGAGGCCGAAGGTGTTTTTCACGGTGTCGGCATGGCGCTTGAGGTTTGCCATGCCCGCTTTCAGCGCGGCGAGGTTTTCCGCGCCCAGCGCGTCCTTATCCGCGCCGCCGTGCATTTTAAGCGCCCTCACCGTTGCCACTATCACAGCCGCGTCCGGCGCAAGCCCGGCCACGCGGCATTTTATATCCAGGAATTTTTCCGCGCCCAAATCCGCGCCGAAGCCCGCCTCGGTCACAGTGTAATCGGCGCATTGCATCGCCATGCGCGTTGCCAAAACGGACGAGCAGCCGTGCGCAATGTTGGCAAACGGCCCGCCGTGGACGAGGGCGGGCGTACCCTCTAAGGTCTGCACAAGATTGGGCTTTATCGCGTCCTTCAAAAGCGCCGTCATTGCCCCCACCGCGCCGATATCGCGCGCGGTTATCTCTCTCCCGGCAAAGCTGTAGCCCACGACTATCCGCCCCAGGCGTTCCTTGAGGTCGCTTAAAGAGCGCGCGAGGCAGAATATCGCCATAGTCTCGGTTGCCACAGTGATGTCAAAGCCGTCCTCGCGCTCCACGCCGTCCGTGCGCTTGCCGCCGCCGGACACGATGTGCCTAAGCTGCCTGTCGTTCATGTCCACGCACCGCCGCCACGTGATACGCTCGGGGTCAATGCCGAGGGCGTTGCCTTGGTAGATGTGGTTATCTATCATCGCGGCCAAAAGGTTTGTCGCCGCGCCTATCGCGTGGATGTCCCCGGTGAAGTGGAGATTGATATCCTCCATCGGCACAACCTGCGCCATGCCGCCGCCGGTTGCGCCCCCTTTAAGGCCGAACACCGGTCCCAAGGACGGCTCGCGCATGGCGATTACGGCGCGCTTGCCCATTCGCGTGAGCGCATCGGCAAGGCCGATGGCCGTGGTGGTTTTGCCCTCTCCGGCGCTTGTGGGCGTAATCGCCGTGACAAGTATGAGCTTGCCGGGGCGCTTTGCAGGCGCTGAATCAAGGCAGCTTAAATCCACCTTGGTCTTATACCGCCCGTACTCTTCCAAATATTTTTCGTCTATTCCCGCGCGCGCGGCGATTTCCCCGATGGGCTTCATCCTCGCCGCTTGTGCGATTTCGATATCAGTTTTCATGATAAAAAACCTCCCTCTCGGAAGTGGTATTTGTCATTATACCAAGCCGAGAGGGATAAGGGAAGTGTAATTTTTCATTTCAGCAAATGCCCGTAGTCCTGCCTGCATTCCAAAATCCAGTCCACAAACCGTTTCGTCCTTAAGCTGATAAAGAACGATGTACCAAGTCTCCATATACATTTTGCGGTGCTTGTGCCGCGGAATGTAATCCTCGTTGAAAAACGGGTATCTGTGCTGCTTGGTTTCAAGCGAGGTCAGCGCCGATATCAGGCGCTCTTTGAGCTTATTCGCTGCGGGCTTATCCCCTCTCGTCAACAGCAGCAACGGGAGAAGCGCCGCTTCTCCCGTTAATCCTGCTCCTATTCTCCCGCTCGTCCTATGCGGCGAGGTCGGCTACGCCTGCGGAAGCGAGCATATCCTGTATGCTCACGCCGTAGCCGCGCATGGGGTCATTGACAAACACGTGCGTCACTGCGCCCACAAGCCTCCCGCCCTGCAAAATGGGGCTGCCGCTCATGCCCTGCACTATGCCGCCCGTGAC
>CAZGFK010000013.1:0-32812 GCA_964524815.1 uncultured Oscillospiraceae bacterium | reverse complement strand
CATCGCCTACGACCCCAAGGAGCTCGAAATCCACGACTGCGAGCATTGCCATTAAAACGGAAAACTGATAAAAGCGAAGCGTAGCTCCACAAAATGAGCTACGCTTCGCTTTACACTATCCATTGGTGCGGGTAACAGGGGTCGAACCTGCACGTCTCGCGACACGAGAACCTAAATCTCGCATGTCTGCCAATTCCATCATACCCGCATATAAATAAAACCTATTGCCGCGGCAATAGGTTTTACATTTGGAGCGGCTTACGAGGCTCGAACTCGCTACCTCCACCTTGGCAAGGTGGCGCTCTACCGGATGAGCTAAAGCCGCAACAGCAACGGATATATAATACCACAAATCGCTGAGTTGTCAAGTGCTTTTTTCACTCATTTGCCTCTTCTTCCGCGCCGGGGGCTGTGATATCTTGTGTCTGGCTGCGGAGAGCGATGATGTCCTCATAGGTCAAGGTGCCGGTGCAGGCGGGATAGGACGCCACATCCCAGCGGTAGCCCTCCCAAAAGCTCTGATCGGGCTTGAGAAATGCTGCGTCCGCGCCGGAGTTGATAAGCCCGGCATCCACATGATAATAATCGCCGTCAACGCGCACGATGTTCCAGCAATGCTCCTGCCAACTGCGCTGACCGTACACCACCTGACAATCCACGCCCAGCTGGCGGCACAGCTCTACATATGCCAGCGCTGCGCCCTCACCGGCGGAGGAATGCTCGATAAGCGCCGAGTAAATCGACCCGCCCAAACCCTCGGAAGTAATCTCGCAATGTGACACAAGATACTCATAGGCTTGCAGAGCCAGCTCGCCCTCTTCAAGCTCGTCGGCGTTCACGTCCTTAAACGGGCGGAAAGAGGAAAGCTGCTGCTTCTTGGCGGCAAGCTCATCGGAGAGCATACCGTAACGCAGGTTTATTTCATAAAGGCGCTGCATATTAACGCCCGAGTACATATTCACGCTCACATTGGGCGCTTTGGGCGCTGTGGCGGGATTCTCGCGGTAAACACGGGCAACCAAGCCTTCCATATCTTCGGCGCTGTAGGAGCTGCGGGAAATGAGCACGACAAGCTTTGTCTGCCCCGCGTCAAGAGCACCCTTTATAATTTGCTCGACACCGGCGGAGTAGGGGAGCTTCACTATATTCGCGGCGTTCTCGACAAAGGACGCATAGCTTACGTGTACGCGCGCTTCGTAATACGTGACTATCTTTGAAAGCTCGTAGGAGATGTTGGCCACGCAGTAGGCACACAGCGCGTCCTGCGTGCGCACCTGCCAGCAGGCAGAGGCCATATCCTCGGCGGCATCGCCCTCGTAAGCGGGGTCAAAGACGATATCGCCCTCGCTGTCGCCGTTGGAGACAAGGGAGAGAATACCCTGCCGAAGCTCGGCAAAGTTGCGCACGGTGATGCGACCGTCGGAAGCGGCGCTGTCCTGCACGGTGGGAACGTATTCTTCGATTTTCACATATTCCTTGTCGAAAACACTGCCGCAGCCGCAAAGAGCAACGACCGCACACAAGAGTGCGACAAGAACGGCAAAACGTTTTTTCATTGCGAAAAGCCTCAGTTATTATCGTTAATGCTGTCAAAGCCGTTGCCGAACACGTTTTTCGCGTCCGTGACGACAAGGAACGCCTTATCGTCAATCGTGCGCACGAGGCGGCGAATCTCGGCAATCTGCGAGCGCTTTATGACGCACATTATCACGTTGCGCTCCTCATGCGTATACGCGCCCTCGGCGTGGAGAAGCGTAACGCCGCGGTGGAGATTGCCGGAAGTAATCTCGTTGACAATGGCTTGGGTGTTATGGCTGACGATGTAGACAATGCTGGAGTTATCAAGGCCGTAGAGCACGAGATCCACCGCCTTGCTGACAACGAACATACAGATAAGCGAGTACATCGCGCTCTCGACAATGTGAAAAATAATGGCGTAGGCCGAGATAACCACAGCATCAAGCACGAGGATAAACGTGCCGAAATTGATGTAGGGATAGCGGCGGCGCAAAAAGCGCGCCACGATATCCACGCCGCCGGTGGTTGCGCCCACATAGTAGATAGCGCCGAGACCGATGCCTTTTATCACGCCGCCGATGATGCTGCCGAGCATGGGGTCGGTCGTGGCGGTGATGTTGAGCATGGAAGCAAGGTCAATGAAAACGGAGAAAAGCGCCGTGCCGATAAAGGAATCAATGACAAAGGCATTGCCGAACTGCTTCCACGCGAAGATAAAGAGCGGAACATTTAAAACTATGCTCAGCACACCGACGGGCAAGCCGCAAAGACGGTTTATTATCTGCGCGATACCTGTAAGCCCGCCGGAGACGATGGCATTGGGGTACATGAAAAACTGAAACCCTGCCGCGCCTATGGCGGCACCGAGCACGATAAGCAAATACTTAGCGCCCTTAGGCATACTTGACTTGGCCATGAGCCGTGCTTTAATCCCGTTCATAATAATACCCCTTTCGGTCAGGTTGAAAGCGCGTTACTGCGCGTCAGCTAAAAGCGAGAGCTGCTGCTCTTCCCTGTCGTCTGCATGGATAAGCGCACCGGTCGCCGGGAGCGAACGCACCCGATAGCGCGGGATATTTTTAAGCGCCGTGCCCTCAAGCTTTTCAAGGCTCTTAAGCGTTCTGCGCCCCTTTATCGTCAGCACGCCCACGCCCTGCGTGGAGCGGCTGGACTTCGGCTGAAGAAGCGAAGAATTAAACACCAACGCGCGCTCATCGCTTGAGTAGCACACCAAGTCTGCCTCTTCCTCCAGTATAAACACCGAGCGGAGCGGGCTTTTATCCGAGTAGGCGTTTACGAGCTTTTTGCGGTTGGTTTTGGTTTCGTAAGCGCTCATTTCCACGCGCGCCACCTTGCCGTTTTCAAAGGCGAGGAGCAAATGCGCGCGGTAATCGCCGGGGTCGAGCATGGTGATGACGCTCTCGCCCTCGTCCATGGCTAGCTTTGTCGGCAGGTACGTGCCGAGCACCGAGGCCTTGCAGTCCTCAAAATCGGCGACACGCGCCTTGTATATCTGCTGCTTATCCGTGAGTATGAGCACCTCACGGCGGTTTGAGGATTCAAAGGAGAGCTTCAGACCGTCCCCGTCCTTGTACTTCTGCTCGCTGCTCATACGCAGAGACTGCGCGGTTATCTTCTTGAAATAGCCCTCACGGGAGAGGAAGAGCGTGACGGGGTAATCCTCCACCTGCTGCTCCTCGGTGTATTCCTCCACCTCGCGGGCGTAGACTATGCCGGTTTTGCGCGGCGAGGGGTATTTCTTGCAAATCGCCGTCAGCTCGCTGATGATTATCGCGCGTATCTTGCGGCGGTTATTCACCGTGCTTTCAAGCTCTTCTATCTCGTCCTCAAGCGCTTGGGTTTCCGCCGTGCGCTTGAGAATATACTCGCGGTTGATGTTTCTGAGCTTAATCTCGGCAACGTATTCCGCCTGAACCATGTCTATCCCAAAGCCCATCATGAGATTCGGCACAACGTCCGCTTCAAGCTCGGTGTTGCGGATGATGTCAATAGCCTTGTCGATATCAAGGAGAATCTTTTCAAGCCCTTTGAGAAGATGCAGCTTTTCCTGCTTCTTGTTCAGCTCGAAAAACACGCGCCGACGGATGCACTCACTGCGCCACGCCGTCCACTCGTCCAAAATCTCGCGCACGCCCATCACGCGGGGATTCCCGGCAACGAGAATGTTGAAGTTGCAGGGGAAGCTATCCTGAAGCGTGGTGAGCTTAAAAAGCTTTTGCATGAGCTTATCCGGGTCAACACCGCGCTTGAGGTCGATAGCCAGGCGCAGGCCGGAAAGGTCGGTTTCATCGCGCATATCGTTGACCTCGCGCACCTTGCCCGCCTTTATAAGCTCGGCGACTTTGTCTATAATCGCCTCGGACGTGGTGGTGTACGGGATTTCGTATATCTCGATTATGTTTTCCTTGGACAAGTGCCGCCAGCGGGCGCGCACGCGGAAGCTCCCGCGCCCGGTACGGTAGATCTCTTCCATTTCGCGGCGATCGTAGATGATTTCGCCGCCGGTGGGAAAGTCCGGCGCGGGAAGCGTGGAGATTATGTCATGCTCCGGGTCCTTGAGATAATCAATTGTCGTTTGGCAAACCTCGTTGAGGTTAAAGCCGCAGATTTGGCTTGCCATGCCGACGGCGATGCCGGAGTTTGCAGAGACGAGGACATTCGGAAATGCCGTGGGCAGTAAGGACGGCTCTTTCATGCTGCCGTCATAGTTATCCACAAAGTCCACATTGTCCTTTTCAATGTCCTTGAACACCTCCGCACATATCGCGGAGAGCTTAGCCTCGGTGTAACGCGAGGCGGCGTAGGACATATCGCGGGAGTAGACCTTGCCGAAGTTGCCCTTAGAGTCCACAAACGGCGTTAAAAGAGCCTCATAGCCCGCCGAAAGGCGCACCATAGTCTCGTATATTGCCGCGTCCCCGTGCGGGTTGAGGCGCATAGTTTGGCCGACGATGTTCGCGCTTTTTGTGCGCGCGCCGGTCAAAAGCCCCATTTTGAACATCGTGTACAAAAGTTTGCGGTGCGAGGGCTTGAAGCCGTCAATCTCCGGAATCGCGCGCGAGACAATAACGCTCATGGCGTAGGGCATATAGTTTGTCTCCAGCGTCTCGGTGATCGGCTGCTCCAATACTTCCGCGCGCAGCCCCACAACGTTGGGGTTTATCGGCTTTTTCTTTTCTTCTTGCTTCTTTTTGGCCATTATTAAGCTCTCTTATTAACCGTTTTTCTTCATTTTCTTGCCCGTTATGAGGCTGCGGCGGCAGCTGGGGCAGGTGGTGGCGACAAACACGCCCGTCAAAATGCGCTTGCCGCAGTGCGGGCAGCGGCACATTTTAAACATCACGTACACGGTGGCAATCATGATAACCAGCGTCAAAACCAAAAGGTAGGGCGCAACGGGGTTTCCCATCTGCTCGCATACTATGCCTAAGGCCGCGCTGATAACCGCCGCGGCGAAGAACTTTTTGACAAGCTCTCTGCCCTGGACAAAGGTGTTTTCGTAAACTTTTTTCATTTTTCTATCGCTCCTTATGAAATGTCGGCAAGATCTAAGTATTTGTAGCCATACTCTGCAATATGGCTTTTGCGTCCTTCAAGATTGTCGCCCAGCAGCAGGTCGAATACCTGCGCCATGCGCTCTGCGTCCTCGGGCATCACCTTGATGAGACGGCGCGTTTCGGGGTTCATCGTCGTCATCCACATCATGTCCGGGTCGTTTTCGCCCAAGCCCTTGCTTCGGCTGATAGAGGCCTTTGCGCCGTTGAGAGAGTCTATAATCTCCGCCTTTTCTCTGTCGGAATAGGCAAAGTAGGTTTTGCCCTTGCTTTCTATTTCGTACAGCGGCGACTCTGCGATGTACACATACCCCTCGCGGATGAGCGTAGGCACAAGGCGGTAGAGCATGGTGAGGATAAGTGTGCGGATCTGAAACCCGTCAACATCGGCATCGGTGCAGATTATGACCTTGTTCCAGCGGAGATTTGCAAGGTCAAAGCTTGATAGATCCTTTGTGTGCTTATCGCGCACCTCAACCCCGCAGCCGAGGACTTTTAGTAGGTCTGTTATGACATCACTTTTGAATATGCGCACATAGTCCGCTTTCAGGCAGTTGAGGATTTTGCCGCGCACGGGCATAATGCCCTGAAACTCCCCATCCCGCGAAAGCTTACACGCGCCCAAGGCGGAATCACCCTCAACGATGTATATTTCGCGCCGGCTTGCATCGCGGCTTCGGCAATCGACAAACTTCTGCACGCGGTTTGAAATGTCAATACTGCCGGAGAGTTTCTTTTTCATGCCCTGCCGGGCGCGCTCGGCGGTTTCGCGGCTGCGCTTGTTGATGAGCACCTGCTCGGCTATCCTGTCTGCCTCGGGCTTATTCTCGATGAAATAAACCTCCAGCCGGGTTTTGAAAAACTCGGTCATCGCGGTTTGGATAAAGCGGTTGTTTATCGCCTTTTTGGTTTGGTTTTCGTATGAGGTCTGGGTGGAAAAGCAGTTGGTGACAAGCACAAGGCAGTCCTGCACGTCCTGAAATTTTATGGGCGATTCGTTCTTTTGATACTTGCCTATTTGCTTTATATATGCATCAATTGCGGACACGAACGCGCTTTTTGCGGCCTTGTCGGGCGCGCCGCCGTTTTCAAGCCAAGAGGAGTTGTGGTAGTATTCTATCGCCTGTGCCTTGTTGGAAAAGCAGAATGCGGCGGAAAGCTTAACCTTGTATTCGGGCTTGTCCTCTCTGTCGCGGCCGCGCCGCTCGGCGGTGATGAACTCGGGCGCGGTGAGCGCGCCCTCTCCGGCAAGCTCCGCCACATAGTCCATAATCCCGTTTTGATAGCAGTAGTCACGCTCTTCAAACTTCCCGCCCCGTTCAAGCCGCAGGCGGAATGTAACCCCGGCGTTTACAACGGCCTGACGGTGCAGCACATCGTCAAAGTATTCTTCCGGGATATCTATATCGGTGAACACCTCGCGGTCGGGCCGCCAGCGTATTACGGTGCCGGTTTTCTTGCGGTCGGCAGGCTCAATAATAAGCTCCTTCCCCTTTTTGCCGAGGGGCTTGCCCTTTTTGAAGTGGAGCGTGTATTTGCTTCCGTCACGGCGGACGGTGACATCCATGTATTCCGAGGCATACTGCGTGGCGCATGAGCCGAGGCCGTTTAAGCCGAGAGAGTATTCATAGTCACCGCCGTCGGCGTTTTTGTATTTGCCCCCGGCGTACAGCTCGCAGAACACAAGCTCCCAGTTGAAGCGCTTTTCCGTGTTGTTCCAATCCAGCGGACAGCCGCGCCCGAAGTCCTCCACCTCTATGGATTTATCCTCAAAGTAGGTCAGCGTTATAAGGCGGCCGTAGCCCTCGCGCGCTTCGTCAATCGCGTTGGAGAGTATTTCAAATACCGCGTGCTCGCAGCCGTCCAGCCCGTCCGAGCCGAAGATAACGCCCGGGCGCTTGCGCACTCTGTCCGCGCCCTTGAGCTGGGATATGCTGTCGTTGCCGTATTGCGTTGCGCTTTGTGCCATAAGTACATTTCCTTTTTCACATATTATATCAAGTCTATAGTATACCACAATTTGTGAACATTTCAAGCGTACAACAGCAATATGTAGTTTCAAGCTATAAAAAAGGGGAATTGAGCGGCTTTAAAACGGGGAGAACAAAAAAGCGAGCCGTGCCTACACACGGCTCGCTCGCGATAAAGCTTTAAGTTTTTCTTATTTTAAGAAAAACGCACTTGACCGCTTGACAATTTTCCGTTATGGTTGTATCCATATAATATAGTCTATACTATGGATAAGCCGCCGCGGCTTTTTCTCTCTCGCCGCGTGTGGAGAACTTGTCCGGGTATATTATCTGCGCCGTGCCGAAAAATAACCTTGTCATTTTCTGCCTGCGCAGAGCGCGACACAGAAAGGGAACTAACATGGACTTGACCGGGATAATAGAAATAGCGGCAATTATAATTGCGCTGTATCTTTTTTTGAAGCTTCTCTCCGCGCCGCTGAAGCTGGCGATTAAGCTGCTGCTTCATGCCGCGTCCGGGTTTTTGCTGCTGCTGGTTGAAGAGATAATAGGCGGCTTTTTCGATTTTTCGCTCGGCATTACGTTTATAAACTGCCTCATCGCGGGCATACTCGGCATTCCCGGCGTAGTGCTGCTGGTGCTGGCAAAGCTATTTTTGTGAGTTAATCGCGATATCTTGCTTTTTCCCTGCAAATATTATATAGTATCATTAAGCGAACGGAGCTTTAGCAACATATAAGGAGTGTGATAAATTGAAAAAGCTGATGAGCGGCAATGAGGCCGTGGCGCGTGGGGCGTATGAGGCGGGCGTGAACATTTGCTCGGCATATCCCGGCACGCCCAGCACGGAGATTTTTGAGCAGCTTCCGCAATATAAGGACGCGGTTTACTGCGAATGGGCGCCGAACGAAAAGGTAGCGACAGAAGTGGCCTACGGGGCTTGCGTGGCCGGGGCGAGAACGCTTTGCGCGATGAAGCACGTGGGGCTGAACGTAGCTGCCGACCCTGTGTTTACGGCGGCCTACCTCGGCGTAAACGGCGGCTTTGTAGTCGTGACGGCGGATGACCCCAGTATGCACTCGTCCCAAAACGAGCAGGACAACCGCTGGTACGCCAAGCACGCCAAGATAGCCCTTGTTGAACCGGCCAACTCCCAGGAATGCAAGGACTTTATGAAAACAGCTTACGCGATATCCGAAGAATTTGATATGCCCGTGCTTTTCCGCACGACCACCCGCGTGTCACACTCGAAAGGCATTGTGGAGCTTGGCGAGCGGGAAGAGCATGAAATCCCGCCCTATAAAAAGAACGCGGCAAAATTCGTCTGCACTCCGGCGCGCGCCTACGCAAACCGGGCAAAGCTGGAGGGGAACTGGGAGCGTCTGCGCGAATACGCCAACCGCTGCGAGATAAACAAAACCGAGCTTCGCGGCGGCAAGATAGGCGTTATAAGCGCATCTATCGCGTATGAATACGCAAAGGAAGCTTTCCCGGAAGATACCTCTTTCCTCAAGCTCGGCCTTACATACCCCCTGCCTATGGAGCTTATCCGCGATTTTGCTTCCAAGGTTGAAACGCTTTATGTAATTGAAGAGCTTGACGGCTTTATGGAAGAGGAAATCAAGGCCGCAGGGATAAAATGCATCGGCAAAGAGCTTGTGCCCGCAATGTACGAGCTTGACCCGGAGCGTCTGCGCGAAGCGATATTCGGCACAGCGCCCGACACACGCACGGTTGACGTTAAGCCCGCGCCGCGCCCGGCGGCACTTTGCCCCGGCTGCCCGCACAGAGGGTTTTTCTACAGCGTGTCGAAGATCAAAAACGCCGTTGTCGCGGGCGATATCGGCTGCTACACGCTGGGGGCGGCTCCCCCGCTCAACGCGTCCGACACCTGCGTTTGCATGGGCGGCGGGTTCTCTGTCGGCGCGGGGCTTGCGCGCGCGCTTGAATGCGGCGGGGAAAAGCGCCCCGTGTTCGGCGTTGTAGGCGATTCGACATTCTTCCACAGTGGCATTACGGGCGCGGTGGAGATAATCTATAACAATGTGGATATGATTCCCGTTGTACTCGACAACCACATCACCGGCATGACCGGCCATCAGGATAACCCCGGCACGGGCTATAACCTCTTGGGCGAGGTCGCGGCGGCTATAAAAATTGAGGACATTTTGCGCGCTGTCGGCTTTGAAAACATCATCATCGTAGACCCCAATGACCTTGCCGCAATGACAAAGGCGCTCAATGACGCGATGGCGAGCGAAAAGCGCGCGGCGGTAATCTGCCGCAGACCGTGCCTGCTCATTAAGCGCGAAAAGCAGGAAAAGGCGCTTTGCCGCGTGGATGGCAATAAGTGCATAGGGTGCAAAAAGTGTTTGGGCGTGGGTTGCCCGGCGTTGATGATTAAAGACGGCAAATCCTGCATCAATCCGGCGCTGTGCGTAGGGTGCACGGTGTGTGCGCAGGTGTGCCCCGTGGGTGCGATAAGCCGGGAGGAGGACTGATACATGAGTACGAAAACCGTTATTCTTTCCGGTGTCGGCGGACAGGGCGCGATACTCACTGCGCGCGTGCTCGTAAACGGCCTTATGCAAGCGGGCTATGATGTGAAAATGAGCGAGGTACACGGCATGAGCCAGCGCGGCGGCAGCGTCACCACGCAGGTGCGCTTCGGCGAGCGGGTACACTCTCCGCTTGTCGGCAAGGGCGCGGCGGACATTCTTGTGGCCTTTGAAAAAATGGAGGCCGTCCGCTATGCAGACTTTCTAAAGCCCGATGGCGTGGCCGTTATAAATGACTACGAAATGGCGTCCTCCGCCACGGCGGCGGGGCTTGCCGAGTACCCGAGCGGGTGCGTGGAAGCGATGGAGAAAACCTTCAAATGCTATACGCTCAAGGCCGCCGATATCGCCGCCTCGCTCGGTACGGAAAAGTGCATGAACATCGTGCTCTTCGGCGCGATGACAAAGGCGCTCGCGCTTGACGGCATAGACTGGGAGAGCGTGATACGCGACACCGTACCCGAAAAATTCGTTGAGCTTAATCTCGCGGCCTACCGCGCGGGAAGAGCGGCTGTATAAAAGCCGTATAATTAAAATCCACCCTGCGAAAAATATTTTTCGTCAGGGTGGAACTTTTTCATATAAACGCAGTCTAAGAGACTGTGAGCAAAGCTCATGACTACGATATAGGGAAGGATAAAAGGGAATTATGAAAAAGACAGTTGTAGCATTTGTGTGTGCAATTATCGCGGCCATGCTCTGCGCCTGCGGCGCGGCCAAGCTTGCTCCGGCAGATTTGAAAGAGAGCGATTACAACAACGTTGTCACAAACGACAAGGTTCAGCTTTTTGTAAAGCAGCGCACCGTAACCGATGAAACGGCGGAAGTGACGCTCGACATGGAAAACCTCACCGAGCTTGATTGCACATACGATGCCGTGCAGCGCCTTGAAGTGTACGACGGGGAAAAGTGGCGCGTTGTGCCGGATAAGCAGGACGCAGTCACCATGCAGATTTATACCCTGCCCGCAAACGGCACGGACGAGATCAACTTCGTCATTGCCGACCGTTACGACACTCTTACCGAGGGGCGCTATCGCATAATCGTCCCCCTTGTGAGCGCTGACGGCGAGCAGGTATACGCCGCGGCGGAGTTCGGCATAGGCCGCGCGGAGAAGTAAACTACAACTCAATACCGAAACAGTAAAACCGGCAGGGGAAACCCTGCCGGTTTTGCCGTGGTGCGGCTTAGTTTTTGCCGAAGAGATAGCCGTAGTAATCCTCGTTTTCTATTATGCGCGAGAGAGAAAGCCTGTCGGCCACAAGCGCTTGAATCTCGGCGATGTACGCATCTTCCGCGCTCTCGCCCTCGGCGGGGTAGAAGGTGCGCTCGTGGGTGTTATAGTACCCCTTTTCCGTCAGCCAGCAGCTGTCGTTCCAAAATACAAGCCCCGCCTGCTCGCTCAACGCGTCACGCCCTGCCAAAAGGCGCGAATCGTACTCCACGCCGAAGAGATTGGAGAGCGTGGGGAGTATGTCAATGCTTGAAACGGGGACGGATACGGTTATCGGCTCGCTCTTTTCAAGCTCGCCGCACCATATGATAGCGGTGTTATGGTCGCGGTCGCGGCAGGTGTCGGACGGGTGGCCGTAAAGCTCTTCCAAAAGCCCGGTTTGCCCGCCCCAAGCGTTGCTGGGCAAAAGACCGTAGGGATAGTGATCAGGCACAAGGGCGATAACCGTGTCATCTGCGATTCCGGCCTTTTCAAGCTGAGTTACGAGGCTGTCGAGCGCATATTCAAGCTCCATATTCGCCGCAAGATACGCCTGTATAGGCTCGGAGTAGTCAAGGCTTTCGGTCACGGCCTTATTTTTGACGGACATATCGTTTATATCGCTTTTGAATGAATAGCTCGCATGGCCGCTTATTGTCATATAGTACACGGAAAACGGCTGAGAATCTATATAAATAGGCACGGTGTAGTCCATCATTTCTTTGTCGCTTTCGGGGAAGAGACCGCCCGTAAGCCCGTTTTCCATACCGTTGCCGATGCCGACAAAGCTGTCATAGCCCATGTTGGGCACGGTGAGATTGCGGCTGTAGTAATTATAATTGCCGTTATGATAGCCGTAGCTGGAGTAGCCCAAGCGCTTTAGCTGGTTGCCCATGGTGAAGTACATATTGTTTGCGCGCGAGGCCATCATCACCATTGCATCCATCGGCGCAAGCCCCGTGAGGAAGGAGTATTCACCTGTAGAGGTGCTGCCGCCCCATGCGGGCTGATAGAAATCCTCAAACACTATCCCCTTTGTGGCAAGGCGGTAGAGCGTGGGGGTGCGCTCAGAGTCAATCACCTCTTTGGAAAAGGCTTCGGCAGTGATGAGAATGAGGTTTTTCCCCTCAAATATGCCGGTGTATTCGTTTTTCTTTGTCGGCTCAACGCTCTGCACGTATTCATTCAGGGATTTAAGCTTCGGCTTTGAGGTTTCATGCGCGGCAAAGTCGATATCCATGACGTTGTAGCCATATTCTATTACTTCCGGC
The DNA here is from genome assembly GCA_964524815.1 of uncultured Oscillospiraceae bacterium. Lineage (GTDB taxonomy): Bacteria > Bacillota > Clostridia > Oscillospirales > Oscillospiraceae > Limivicinus. Next base: position 20,707 of record CAZGFK010000013.1, on the reverse strand, counting down.
TCTTTTTCCGCAGGCTCGGCGGCGTTATCGCCGCTTTCCTGTTCGGGTGCGGCGGAGACGGGCTTTGCCGAGGAGAAATCGGACGCGGATTCTTTGCTTGAGGGAATGACCGAGCGCATCAAAGCGGCGCTCGCGCCGAAATTCTTCATAGCGGAGTCATAGGTGTACACCGAATACTGAGCGCGCAAGGCAGCCGTGCAGTTACACAAGCCTATCCCCGCTGCAAGCAGCACCGCCGCCGCAATGCCGAGCTTCATGCCGAGGCGGCCGCGCGCCTTTTCGCGCATATGCGCGCCGCGCGGGGCAAGGTGCGCTGCGATAACGGCCGCAATAAGCGGGAGAAAGAAAAGAAGAATGATAGGCAAGCTCTTTACAATCGTGCTCACCACGTTCCCGCCGAAATCGCGCGCGGCATTCCCGGCTTGGCTGAGAATGATATCCGGCGGCATGAAAACCTTGTATGCGTCATATGTAAGGCAGCAGAAAAGAAACCACACCGTAATCACCGCGCACGTGATAGTCTCCGCCCGCCAAGCGTGCCTTTCGCGCTTAAATAAGCAGCACAGCGCCGCCGCCGCGAGCGCCACGGCGAGGGAAGAGACTATCCCGCCCGGAACGCCGGGGGAGATAACGGACTGCTGCGTTGTCACGCGCAGCATAAGCTCCAAATACACAATATCCGCCGCCACAAGCGCGGCACCGGCGCGGGCGGAATACACTCCGCGTGCCCTCTTTGCCATACAAAAAACCTCCGAATACCACAATATTTGTTATATCATAGCTAACTATTATACTTTGTTGTGTATCAAATATCAAGTGATAAGGGATAAACAATTTAATTCTTGGGAGGGTTGAATTATGATTTAAATAAGCAAATGACACGGAGGGACGTGCATGGAGGCAAAGACAAAAATAAGCTTTGATAACACTCAAAAATACATTGAGCTGGGCTACAACATAGCGTATTACCGCAAGCATATGGGGTTGACGCAGGAGCAGCTTGCCGAGCGTGTGGGCATCAGCCGACAGCATTTGGGCGCGATAGAAGCACCGAAGCTTTGCCGGGCGATGTCGATGGAGCTGCTTTTCAATATGGCACAGGTGCTGGAAATAGAGCCGTACAAGCTTTTGATGTTCCGTGATTGAGTTTGCGCCGCGTAAACGTTTGTTGCCTGTCAAATTACAATGAAAAAGGCCGGGAAAAGCGATATATAATAATTTATTAACAAATTGTGCTTGACAGTAAAGGTTAATCGTAGTAAACTCTAATCGTAAAGAGGGAATTGCGTGCAATAGACTTATAATTTCAAGCAAAAACAGCGCTGAAAATTGTTTGTTTGGTACATATAGCACCCTCTCTTTTCCTGTCTCGGCATATGCACCGAGATGGGACAGGCTTGGATTCTCGGGCAAAAGCCCTTGAATATAACAAAATATTGGAGGAAAACTTGATGAAAAAGTTTCTCGCAATGATGCTCGCACTGTGCATGGTATTTGCACTTTGCGCTTGCGGCCAGCAGGCAGCTCCCGCTGAGGAAGCTCCCGCAGCCGAAGCAGAAGCCCCCGCCGCCGAGGCTCCCGCAGCCGAAGAGGCAGCCGCACCTGAAATCAAGGTCGGTATTGCAGCTCCCGATGCTACCCACGGTTGGGTTGCAGGCGTTGCCTACTATGCAGAGAAGTACTGCAAGGACAACGGCTATGAGTACAAAGTCACCACCTCTTCCGACGCTGCCGAGATGGCTGCCAACCTGAGCGACCTCGTTGCTTGGGGTGCAACCCTCGTCGTTTCCTTCCCCCAGTGGGCCGGCATGGAAACTGCTATGCAGGAAGTCATTGACGCAGGTATCCCCGTTGTCAACTTCGACGTTGATGTTGACTGCCAGGGCATCTACAAGGTCACCGGCGACAACTACGACATGGGCTACCAGTCCGCTAAGTTCATCATCGAGAAGGCCGGCGACGCTGCTACCATCGCTGTTCTCGACGTTCCCTCTTCCGGCTCCGTTGCAGAGCTGCGCAAGCAGGGCTTCTATGATTACCTCACCGAGGTCGGCTATGACCAGTCCAACATCTTCGAGATCGTCACTGCTTTCACCCGCGATGACGGCCTGAAGGATGTCGCTGACCTGCTCGAGGCTAACGACCACATCGACGCTCTCTTCTCCATGGACGATGAGACCTCCATCGGCGCTATCCAGGCCATCACCGAGGCCGGCCGCACCGACATCAAGGCCATCACCGGCGGCGGCGGCTGCCAGGAGTACTTCAACATGATCGCTGACGAGCAGTACGCCGGCCTCGGCCTCGCTTCCGCTCTCTACAGCCCGGCCATGATCGAAGACGCTATCGACACCGGTATTGCTCTCCTCAACGGCGAGACTCCCGAGTCTGTCATCGTTATCCCCACCACCATCGTTTCTGCTGACAACGTTGCAGATTACCTCGACCCGGAGAACAACGTTTACTAATTTATAAGTAAGCGAAAGCAAATTGCTAAACCTGCAAGGGCTATGGCTTTAGCCATAGCCCTTGTTTAGAGTTTTTCAATAGAAGCAAAGCTTTAAAGTGATTGAGCAGCAGGGGAGCGCCCCCCCTTTTTCGGGTTCTGCAAAGAAGCGGCGATATCGGAAAAAATGTCGCCGGTTCTGTGCAGAATGTGATATAATATAAAACTGCCGAATCTGCACGGCAAAACGGAACTGGATGTGATAACTTGAACCTCTCCATGCAAAACATCTACAAATCCTTCGGCGCGAACAACGTTTTGGAGGATGTAGACTTTAAGCTCGCCGGAGGCGAGATTTGCGCGTTGCTCGGCGAAAACGGCGCGGGTAAATCCACGCTGATGAATATTCTGGGCGGCGTACACCAAGCGGACAAGGGCAAAATCGTCATTGACGGCGAGGAGCGCAGCTTCCTTTCCCCCGTGGACTCGCTCGATGCGGGCATCGGCTTCATTCATCAGGAGCTGAACCTCATAAACGACTTGAGCATATACGAAAATATGTTCATCACGCATTTGCAGACCAAGGGCTTGTTCCTTGACGCAAAGGAGATGCAGGCAAAGACCTCGGCGCTCTTTGAAAAGATGAACATCGACCTTGACCCGCGCACCATGGTGCGCGACTTGGACGCATCTTATAAGCAAATTGTTGAAATCTGCCGCGCGCTCATGCAGGAAGCTTCCGTTATTATAATGGACGAGCCGACTACCTCTCTCACCGAGCCGGAGATACAGCGCGTATTCGCCATGATGCGCACCCTGCGCGAGCAGGGCGTGGGTATAATCTTCATCTCCCACAAGCTCGGCGAGGTTATGGAGATTTGCGACAGATATACCGTATTGCGTGACGGGCATATGGTGGCCGAGGGCAAGGTAAGCGAAACGGACACGAAAAAGCTTGCCGCCTACATGGTAGGGCACGAGGTCAACACCGAGACCCTTAAGCGCGATATCAAGCTCGGCGATGAGGTGCTGAAGCTTGAGGGGCTTTCCGACGGGCAGAACTTTGAGGATATATCCCTCACGGTGCGCGCGGGCGAGGTGCTCGGCGTGACGGGGCTTCTCGGCGACGGGCGAAGCGAGCTTTTCCAAGCTGTTTTCGGCGCAATGGGCAATGCTTATAAGGGCACGGTCACTCTTTGCGGAAAGCAGGTACATATAACAAGCACCAACCAAGCGCTGGACGCGGGCATTGCTTATCTTCCGCGTAACCGCAAGGAAAACGCCATACTCAAGGATATGTCGATAATCGACAACGGCTCTATAGTGGAGCTGCCGAAGATGAAAAAGCACAAGCTGTTTATCGACTTCAAAAAGCAGGATGAGCTTTTCTCCAAGCAGACAGATGAGCTGAAAATCAAAATGGGTGACAAGGCTGACCTCATTACAAGCCTTTCCGGCGGCAACCAGCAGAAGGTTGTGCTGGCAAAGTGGCTTATGAGCGAGCCGAAGGTACTCATTCTCGATAACCCCACGCAGGGCGTGGATGTCGGCGCGAAAGAGGAAATCTACGGCATTATCCACCGCCTTGCAGCCGAGGGCGTGGCCGTGATAGTCCTCTCCTCGGAGGCGCAGGAGATAATCCGCGTTTGCGACAGAAGCTTGGTGCTCTTCCACGGGCATATTACGGGCGAGGTCACGGGCGAGGATATGACCGAGCATAACATCATGTATCTTGCCACGGGCGGCAAGCAGAACTAAGGAGAGGAAACGAAAATGGAAGCAAAAAAGATAGACAATAACGCCTCTTTCGGCGCGAAGTTAAAGGCGCTGTGGGCGAAAAACGATGTAGTTTCGACCCTTTTTGCCCTTTTGGTAATGGTTATTATCCAAGCCGTTGTCATGGGGATTAACGCAGGCTCGTTTGCCGGTATGTTCGGCAAAATGGGCATGGCGTGGCTCAACATTTTGAGAAACAACACCTATGCGGGTGTTATCGCGCTGGGAATGTGCTTTATCATCATCTCCGGCGGTATTGATTTGAGCGTCGGCTCTATGCTGTGTGCGCTCGGCGCGCTGCTGATGTACCTTATTGACCCGGCAAACGGCTTGCTTGCCGGTATGGGCATCACGGGCGCGGCGGCCTACGCCATCGCGATTGTGGCTATTCTGATTGCCGGTTATCTCCTCGGCACTCTCAACGGCTCTCTCGTGGCCTACGGCAAGCTCCCCCCGTTCATCGCCACTCTCGGCACGATGAAAATTTTCCGCTCTGTTACCCAGCAGCTCACCAAGACCTTTAACCCCAAAATCCCCAACGACTTCAAGCTTATCGCGTCTGCCAAGATAGGCGGGCAGATAATCCTTCCGATTATCTACTGGCTTGTGATAGTCGTGATAATGTACATCATCTTCAAAAAGACCGCCTTTGGCCGTCAGACCATCGCCATCGGCTCTAACGAGCGCGCGGCAAAGCTCTCCGGCATCAATGTCAACCGCGTAAAGCGCCATATCTATGCCCTCGGCGGCGTGATGTGCGCTATCGGCGCGATAATCTACGTGGCGCGTATCGGCTCTATGGACTTTGCCAACGCCGGTTCCGGCTATGAAATGGACGCTATCGCCGCGGTTGTCGTCGGCGGGACGAGCATGGCCGGCGGCAAGGGCAGCCTGTTCGGCGCGTTCATAGGTATGCTTATCATGGGCGTTATGAACAACGTCCTCAACTCTGTCGGCGTTCCCACCTTCCTGTGCGACGCTATCAAGGGCGCAATAATCATATTCGCAGTGTTGCTGCAAAAGAAAGAGACGGTTTAAGCCTCTTCGGAAATCACGGCGCGAGGAGTGCTTTCTCCTCGCGCTGATTGTAATTAATAAAAAAGTACCCTAAGGAGGTCACAACATGATAAAGATTGGCGTACTCGGCTGCGGCAAAATCGCGCAGGTGAGACATATTCCGGAGTATGCGGCCAACCCCGATTGCGAGCTGGCGGCGTTTTTCAACCCCAAGCGCGTGCGCAGCGAGGCCATGGCCGAAAAATACGGCGGAAAGGTTTACGACACTGCCGAGGAGCTGCTTGCCGACAAGGAGATTGACGCTGTGAGCGTTTGCGCGGCAAACTATGCCCACGCCGAGCTTACCGTAAAGGCGCTGAAAGCGGGCAAGCACGTGCTGTGCGAAAAGCCGATGGCCACCACGCTTGAAGATTGCGAAGCGATGGTTGCGGCGGCCAAGGAGAGCGGAAAGTACCTCATGATAGGCCACAACCAGCGCCTTGCCAAGGCGCACATGAAAGCCAAGGCGCTCATTGACGCGGGCGAAATCGGCCGCATTGTGAGCTTCCGCACCACGTTCGGCCACGGCGGGCCGGAGACTTGGAGCATTGAGCCGGGCAACAACACTTGGTTTTTCGACAAAAAGCGCGCGGCAATGGGCGCAATGGCCGACCTCGGCGTACACAAAACCGACCTTATCCATTATCTCACCGGTCAGCGCGTAGTGCGCACCACGGCGCGCCTTACCACCCTTGATAAGCGCGGCGCGGACGGCGAATTAATCGGCGTGGACGACAATGCCGTTTGCATTTATGAGCTTTCCGGCGGTATATTCGGCACGATGACCGCGAGCTGGACTTTCTACGGCGCAGAGGATAATTCCACCGTGCTCTACGGCACTGAGGGCATTATGCGCATTTACGATGACCCCGCGCACTCTATTGTTGTCATTTATAAAGACGGCACTAAGGCCATGTTCGATGTAGAACAGATCCAAACTAACGATAATCAGACCAAGTCCGGCGTTATCGACCTTTGGATAGACTGCCTTAAAAATGACCGCGCCCCGGAGATTTCCGGCGAATCGGCCTTGGCGGCGATGCGCGCGGTGTTTGCGTCCATAGAATCCTCCGAGCTTGGCAAGAGCGTGGAGATACCCGAAAATATGTAAAGGAGCTTATAATATGTTCAAATTTGGTTTGCTTACTGCGATTTTGGACGGCTGGAGCTTTGAAGAAGCGGTTGACACGGCCGCCGAAATGGGCTTTGAATGCTTAGAGGTTGCCTGCTGGCCGGCGGGCAAGGCCGAGCGCCGCTATGCCGGGGTCAGCCACATTGACGCGGAGCGCGTTTTGGAAGACGATGCTTACGCAAAGTACGTTACCGACTATGTTGCCGCAAAGGGCATGACCATCTCCTCTCTCGCGTTCTACCCCAACACTATGGACGCGGACGAGGGAAAGCGCAATGCCGCGATAGCGCACCTTAAAGCGCTGATAAAGGCCTCCAACAAGCTCGGTGTCGGCATGGTGACGACCTTCATCGGCCGCGACCAGCACAAGACCGTGGACGAGAATATTGAGCTTTTCAAGGAGATTTGGCCGGGCATAATTGCGCTTGCCGAGGAAAACGGCGTTAAGGTTGCGATTGAAAACTGCCCCATGCTCTTCGGTGCGGATCAGTGGCCGGGCGGGCAAAACCTCATGTGCACCCCCGCTATCTACCGCAAGCTTTTCGAGATTATCCCCTCTCCGAACTTCGGCTTGAACTTCGACCCCAGCCACTATGTATGGCAGCAGCTTGATTACATCAAGACTGTGTACGAATTTAAGGATAGAATCTTCCACATTCATTTCAAGGATATCAAGCTCTATCAGGATAAGCTCGCCGACTGCGGCGTGTTGGCCTATCCGCTTGATTACATGAGCCCGAAAATCCCCGGCCTCGGCGATGTGGACTGGGCGGCTTTTGTATCCGCGCTCAATGATATCCGCTTCAACGGATGCGCCGTTATCGAGGTTGAGGACAAGGCGTTTGAAAGCTGCCGCGAGGACATTTTGAAGTCCATTCGCCTTTCTAAGCGCTATCTTGATAACTTCATCATGACCTGAGAGGTGTTGAAGATGAAAAAACGCATTATTGCCGTCAACTCCAACTGCTATCACGGCTTTTCCATAGAAGAGGCTGTTGCGGGCATTAAGGCCGCCGGCTTTAAGTATATTGAGCTTACCGCGACCAAGGGCTGGACGGAGCACGTATTCCCCGACCAGAGCTTTAAGCGCGCGCTTGAGGTGCAGGATCTTTTAGAGGAGAACGGCCTTATCCCCTTTGCCACGAGCGGCCACACCAACCTCATGGATACCGAGCGCATAGGCGACTTTGTGGATAATATGCGCCTGGCGCACTTCTTCGGCAGCGAATACATTGTCTCTTCCATAGGCGAGGCGCACTTGAAGGATAATGCCGTGGCCTCTAACGATGTCGTGGCCGAGCATATCAAGGGCTTGGTGAAGTACCTTGAAAAGTACGATATGAAGCTTGTGCTGGAAGTCCACGGCGACCACGGCACGGGTGCTGTCCTCAAGGACATTGTAGAGCGCGTAGGGTCTGAGCGCGTGCTCATCAACTACGACACGGCAAACGCCATATTCTACGGCGATGTCAATGTGCCGGAGGACTTTGCCGCTTGCATGGATAAGATAGGCTATGTCCACCTTAAGGAAAAAGCGGGTGGGCGCAAGGAATGGAACTTCCCCGCACTGGGCGAGGGCTATGTGGAGTTTCCGGCGCTCTTCAAGCTCATGGACGAGGCGGACAATATGAGCCCCTACTCTATCGAGATTGAGTTTACCCAGGCAGGGCCTAAGGATTTGGACGAGGTGAACAAGGCCGTTATGGCCTCGGCGGAATACCTGCGCGCGCAGGGCCTTGAGTTTTGACGTATGGAAAACGAAAGAACAATGAAAATCGGCCTTGTCGGCGTGGGCGGCATGGGCAAGGTGCATTATGCGAACATCTGCCGCCTTGACGGGGCGGAGGTTGCCGCCGTTGTGGGGCATTCCGAGCGCGCCAAGGCCACCGCGGCGGAGTGGGGCGTGCCGTGCTTTGACACGATTACGGCCATGGTTTCCGCTTGCGATATTGATATAGTCGATATCTGCACCCCGACCTATACCCACCATGACATGGTTATGGAAAGCCTTTCGCTTTCCAAGCACACGATATGCGAAAAGCCGATTGCACTGAGCGTCCGCGATGCCGAAGAAATGCTCAACGAGGCCGAAAAGCGCGGCGTACAGCTTTATATTGCGCAGGTGCTGCAATTCACAAAGGAAGTGGGCTTCCTGCGCGACGCGGTGAAGAGCGGAGAGTTCGGCAAGCCCTTGGACGCTTGCTTTGAGCGCCTTTCCGCCTGCCCCGGCTGGGCTTCGGGCGGCTGGCTCTTTGACGAGAAGAAGTCCGGCCTTTTGCCGTATGACCTGCACATACATGACCTTGATATCATCGTTTCCCTCTTCGGCAAGCCCGATGATTTCACGTTCACTTCCTGCCGCGGCGAGGATAAGGACTATCCTGAGCAGTTCCGTGTCAGCTATAATTACGGCAAGCTCAACGTGATGGGCGAGGCCGCATGGTTCAATGCCGACATTCCTTGGACGGCGCGTTGGCGCGTATACTTTGAAAACGGTATGCTCATAAATGACGGCGAGCGCCTCACGGCCTATCGCTTCGGGCATGAACCCAAGGTTTATGACACTGAGGACGAGGTAAAAATCTCCACGGGCGTGAACGTTCCGCCCTGCGGGTGGTATTATAATGAGCTGAAGCACTTTGTGCAGTGCGCAAGGGAGAATAAGCCCTCGCCTTACGTCACGCGCGAGCAGCTTTTAACCGTGATGGAGATTTTGGAGGACATCAGCCGCCGCTGGAAAGAGTGACGCGCCGAGCTTAAACCGAACACGGCCAAACAACATACAATAAAACAAAGGCATGATTTCCGAAGCTTCGGAAATCATGCCTTTTCGTATAGCTTATTAGCTTATTCAAGCTCAAATGCGCCGGTATAGAGCTGATAATATACGCCCTTTTCGGCAATGAGCTTATCGTGGCTGCCGCGCTCGATGATGCGGCCATGGTCAAGCACCATTATAACATCGGAGTTTTTGACCGTGGAAAGCCTGTGCGCAATGACGAACACCGTCCGCCCTTCCATGAGCTTATCCATGCCGCGCTGAACAATGGCCTCTGTGCGCGTGTCGATAGAGCTGGTGGCCTCGTCCATAATCATAACCGGGGGATCGGCCACGGCGGCGCGCGCAATGGCGATGAGCTGGCGTTGCCCCTGCGAAAGATTCGCGCCGTTGCCGGAGAGCATGGTGTTGTACCCCTGCGGCAGACGGTGGATAAAGTCATCAGCGCCGGAGAGCTTCGCCGCGGCAATGCAGTCCTCGTCCGTTGCGTCCAAGCGGCCGTAGCGGATGTTCTCCATAACCGTGCCGGTGAAGAGGTTGGTATCCTGCAACACTATGCCGAGAGAGCGGCGCAAATCGGCCTTTTTAATCTTGTTGATGTTGATGCCGTCATAGCGGATTTTGCCATCGGCAATGTCATAAAAGCGGTTGATAAGGTTTGTGATGGTGGTTTTGCCCGCGCCCGTTGCGCCCACAAAGGCCACCTTTTGACCCGGCTCTGCGTACACGGAAACATCGTGCAGCACGTCCTTGCCCTCTTCGTAGGCAAAATCCACGTTCACCATGCGCACATCGCCGCGAAGCTCCGTGTAGGTGAGTGTGCCGTCCCCGTGCGGGTGTCTCCATGCCCAGCGGCCTGTGCGGCGTTCGCTCTCGGTAATTGTGCCATCGGGGGCAATGTCGGCATTGACAAGGGTAACGTAGCCGTTATCTGCCTCGGCAGGCTGATCGATGAGCGAGAAGAGGCGCTGTGCACCGGCGGCGGCCATTACAACGGAGTTAATCTGCTGTGAAAGCTGGTTTACGTTGCCGGTGAACTGCTTTGCCATGTTCAAAAACGGCACAAGCACCGTCACATTCAGCGCAAGGCCGGAAAGGCTGACATTCGGCACGCGCAGCAGCATCAGCACACCGCCCACAAGTGCGATTACAACATAAAGGACATTGCCGATGTTGCCGATGATAGGACCGAGGGAGTTTGCATAGGCGTGCGCCTTAAAGCTTGCGTCAAAAAGCTCCTCGTTTATTCTGTCAAAGTCGGCTATACTTTCATCCTCGTGGCAGAACACCTTGATGACCTTTTGCCCGTTCATCATTTCCTGCATAAAGCCCTCGGCCTTGGCAACAGTGGTTTGCGCGGTGAGGAAGTATTTGGCCGAGCCTCCGCCTATCTTCTTTGCCACAAAGAACATTGCCACAACGCCCAAAAGCAAAACAAGCGTGAGCCACACGGAGAAATAGAGCATAATCGAAAACACCGTCAGCACTATTGCGGCCGACTGAATAAGCGCGGGCAGCACCTCGCTGACAAGCTGGCGGAGCGTGTCGATATCGTTGGTGTAATAGCTCATGATATCGCCGTGCTTATGCGTGTCAAAATACTTTATGGGGAGCATTTGCATCCCGTCAAAGGTTTCGCGGCGGAGCTTATCCAAAAAGCCCTGCGTCATAATCGCCATGAGCTGCTTGTAGGTCACAAGCGCTGTGATAGAGAGCACATAGAGGGATGCCAAGAGAATAATGTACGGGGTAATCTCGGCCTTGGCGCTTTGCCAGTCACCCGAAGTGACCCATTTTTCAACCACGGTCAAAACGTTTTGTATGAAAAGCGAGGGAATGGAGCTGACAATGGAAGAGAAGAGAATGCAAGCCACCGTCAGCGGCGCTAAAACGGGGTAGTACCCGAAGAACTTTTTCACCGTGCGGCCGAGAGACTTAAAGTCGGTTTTAGGCATGGCTTTCTTATTCATCGCCGTCACCTCCCGTGGTCTGCTGCTCGTATACCTCGCGGTATATTTCGCTCCTTGTGAGAAGCTCATCGTGCGTGCCGATGTCGGTAATTGTGCCGTTATCCATGATGATAATCATGTCCGCATCCTGTACGGAAGCCACGCGCTGGGCAATGATAATCTTCGTCGTGGTGGGGATAAAGGACTTGAACCCCTCGCGGATAAGGGCGTCCGTGTGGGTATCGACAGCGCTTGTAGAGTCGTCCAAGATAAGAATCTTCGGATTTTTCAGCAGGGCGCGGGCGATGCAAAGGCGCTGCTTCTGCCCGCCGGAAACGTTCGTGCCGCCCTGCTCTATATAAGTGTCATACCCGTTGGGGAAAGAGCGGATAAACTCATCCGCTTGGGCGAGCTTGCACGCGGCAATAAGCTCTTCGTCCGTTGCGTCCGCATTGCCCCAGCGCAGGTTTTCCTTAATCGTGCCGGAGAAGAGCGTGTTTTTCTGCAACACCACCGCCACGGACGAGCGCAGAGCGTCAAGGTCATATTCGCGCACATCGTGCCCGCCGACTTTTACGCTGCCCACGGTCGCGTCGTATAGACGGGAGATGAGCTGAATGAGCGTTGTTTTCGATGAGCCGGTGCCGCCGAGTATGCCTACGGTCTGCCCGGAAGCGATGTGGAGATTGATATCGGAAAGGGCGTATTTCTCAGCTTGGAGCGAGTATTTAAAGGAGACATTTTCAAAGTCAACAGAGCCATCGGGGATGTCGTAAAGCGGGTTTTCGGGATTCGTAAGCGAGCTTTCCTCGTTCAAAACCTCGCATATACGCGCCGCGCTTTCAGCCGACATCGTGAGCATGACGTAGATCATCGAAATCATCATCAGGCTCATAAGAATCTGCACGCCGTAGGTGAGCATGGCGGATATTTGCCCCACGTCAATGCTGTTGCCGCCGCTCGTGACGATGATGCGCGAGCCGACGGAGAGAATGAACACCATGTTGAAATAAAGGCAAAGCTGCATGAGCGGGCCGTTAAGCGCCACTATGCGCTCGGCATAGGTAAAATCCTTTGAAATGCTGCCGGAGGCCTTGCCGAACTTTTCTTTCTCGTAGTCCTCGCGGGCAAAGCCCTTTACCACGCGCATCGCGCGCACGTTTTCCTCAATGGATTCATTGAGCTTGTCATAGCGTTTAAAAACCGCGCGGAAAGCGGGCAGCGCTTTTCTCGCGATGATTATCATGCCGAAAGCGAGCACCGGGATAACCACGACAAACGCAGTGGCAAGCGAGCCGCCCATTATAAAGGCCATGATAATCGAGAAAACGAACATCAACGGCGAACGGATAGCTGTGCGAATGAGCATCATGAACGCCATCTGCACGTTATGAATGTCGGTCGTCAGGCGCGTGACAAGGGACGCGGTAGAGAATTTATCTATATTCTCAAAGGAAAAGCCCTGTATGCGCGCAAAAATATCATGCCGCAGGTTTTTGGCAAACCCGGCGGAGGCCTTGGAGCAGGTGAAGCCGCCCGTAGACCCTGCCGCGAGGGAAACAAGGCTCATCCCGACAAGTATAAGCCCTATATTCACCACCGTGCCGAGCGGGGCATCGGCTTTTATCATATTTACAAGCTCTGCCGTGATAAAAGGTATCAAAACCTCGATAAAAACCTCAATTATCATCAAAAGGAAGGTGATAACAGTCGGCTTTTTGTATTCACGCAGGCTTTTTGCAAGCGTTTTAATCATGTTTTGCGTTCAAATCCTTTCCGGAGAAAAAATACACACGCGAAATGAGCGGATGTATCAGGGGGGGTAGGTACAACTCGGAGGAGAGATTAAATCTCCCCTCCGAGCGTATGCGTAGCGTAATAAAGCCTTATTTCAGCTTCTCAAGATACTCAACTATCTTGCGCACGGTGGTGAGCTGGGCGGCATCCTCATCGTTGATGGAAACGCCGAAAGCGTCCTCAAGGGACATAATAAGCTCAACCACGTCAAGGGAATCAGCGCCGAGGTCATCTATAAGACTGGTTTCAAGAGTGATAGAATCGGGATCGGCTTCAAACTGCTGGGCAAGTGCGTCTCTGATACTTTCAAATATCATGATAATCCTCCGATGTGCTTAGCACATAAAGTTTATAATATGATGTGCGCTTTAAGCCCACTCGCGGCTCTGCGGCTTATTGGAGCGAGATTCGCCGTTCGCCGCAGGTGCTACGGCGGGGGCGGAGTTGGTGTGGCTTGCGGTGTTGGGGCGCGGTGCGCGCTCGCGGCGCTCATAGCGCTGGGGACGGCTGTCCTCTCCGCGAACGTAGCTGACTACAACGCGGCGGTTCGGCTCTACGCCGGTGGAGCTGGTGGTAACGCCCTCGTAGTTTTGAAGTGCGGTGTGGATAACATGGCGCTCGTAAGAGTTCATAGGTTCTAAGGCCATGCTGCGCTTATACTTTATTGCCTTTTCCGCCATCTTCTCAGCCAAATGTGTGAGCGATTCCTCGCGCTTTGCGCGGTAGTTCTCCGCGTCTACGCTGATGTGCAGGTGGGTGTCGCTGCCGCGATTGACAACGTAGTTTGTCAAATGCTGAATCGCGTCAAGCGTTTCGCCGCGGCGGCCTATGATAGCGCCCATATTGCTGCCGGAAAGCTCCACATTTATCCCGCCGTTGTCGCGGGGGGAGATGGCAATGTCGGCCTTGACATTCATGCGGTCAAGAAGCCCCGTCAAGAATGCGCGAATGGCGGCATAGTCGGCGTTTTCGTCAATGGGTGCGCTTGCCGGAGCAGAGGAAACGGCCTCGCTCGCGGTGGTTTCGGCGGGGGCAGGGGTCTCATCGGGAGCTTCGTAGCTCACGCGCACAACGGCGGGAGACGCGCCTATGCCGAGGAAGCCGGATTTGGCGCGCGTGACTATTTCAACCGAAACATCGTCACGGTCAAGCCCAAGCTCCTTGAGCGCCGCAAGGATCGCATCGTCCTCTGTGCGGCCGGACTTTTCCAAAGTTTTTATCATAATGTTGCTTGCTCCTAGTTATTCTTCATTGCCGGCGGTCTCTTCGTCCTCGGACGCGACTTCGCCGGATTCGACGGTCTCTTCCACCGCGATTTTGGCCTCTTCGACAGCCTCAACTGCGACTTTCTCGCTCACGCTCATAACGTCATCGGGAATGCTCTCGTCTATCGCGGGGGCAAATTCCGACTCGGCGGCGGCGAGGATGGTGGCCTCTTCTGCGGCATCGGGATTGGTGAAGCGATCGGGAACGTAGGCGCGACCGCGCGCATAGCGGCGGTTGCCGACTTGAGAGGGCGGAACCTCGTTTTCCTTTATGCCAAGACGCTCGCGGCGCGCGGCACGGTCGGCGCGGTCAAGCGCGGCTTTGCGCTCATCGCTCTTCTGCTTTTCAAAGGCCTGCATTTTCTTTTTGCTGGTGTTAACGTTCTTCTCGGTTTTGCCCTCTGCGCGCAGACGCTCGGTTTCAAGGCGCTTTGCTTCAAGCTCCTTTTCGCGCTCGTTCTTCGCGGCGATACGCTCGGCATCTTCCTTGTCGAGCTTCTTGGTGTAAACCTTGGTGAGAATGAAATCGCGGATCATGCCGAAAACGCTGTTGGCGATCCAGTAAACGCCCATTGCGGCGGGCATGATAAAGCAAATCCACACGCTCATCAGGGGCATCATGATGTTCATGCTCTTCATCGAGGCTGCGGCATTTGCGTCTGCCTGCGGCTGAGAAGCGGAGGAAATCTTCATGGAAGCCCAAGAGAGGAACGCGGAAATAAGCGGGATAAGGAACAGACCCAGCGCCGGAAGCCAAACGGAAACATCGCTCCAATCGGTGTGGAACATGAAGTTCCATTCCGGCTGGTTGCCGAGGTTAAGGCCGAGGAAGCTGAAGTCAATGTTCAAAAGGCCGTCAAGCTGCCCGGAGAGGGCGGCTTGAAGCTCGTCCCAGTGGCGGTGAGCAAGGTCTGCAAGCTTTATTTCAAAGTATGCGTCCTGCTTTGCGGGAATGGTGTAAAGCCCGGCATCAACAAAGAATGCCTGCACCGCGTCCACAACCTCCTGCGCGACAAACATCATGCGCGTCATGGGCTGACGGATGACGGAGTAGAGCGCGATGAGAATGGGGAACGGGATAAGAGACCAAAGGCAACCGCTCATCGGGCTTGCGCCGTTTTCGGCATAGAGCTTTTGCATCTCTTGGTTGAGCTTTTGGGGGTTGCCCTCATGCCGGCGCTGAAGCTCCTGCATTTGGGGTTGAAGGCGTGAGGTACGCATCATGCCTTTTTTGCTCTTGGCCATGAACGGGGTGAGAATGAGGTTGACGACCAATGCAAAAAGAATGACGGACCAGCCGTAGTTACCGGTCAGCTCATAGAGCTTGACCATGAGCCAGGCAAAAGGCTTAGTAATTGCTGCCCACATAGTTTCTCCTCAAGTGTTTAATTATTTGCGCCGAGTTTCACGGCACGGGGTCATAGATGTCATAATCCTTTCCGTGAAAGGGATGGCATCTCAAAATACGCCTAAAGGCCAGCAGGCCGCCTTTGAAAGCGCCGTACTTTTCTACGGCCTCCAGCGCGTATTGCGAGCAGGTGGGGATAAAGCGACAGCAGGGCGGACGAGAGGGGGAAATATACCGGCGGTAAAACCGAATGAGCCAAAGCAAAAGCTTTTTCATCATTTCCTCTTCACTCCCTTATTAAAGAAAGCTTCGTGCACGCGTCCAAAAACGCGCCCTCAAGCTTCTTGTACTCCGCTCCTACGCAGCGGGATCTTGCGACAAGCACAATGTCCCACCCTGCTTTGAGCGCGGGGGAGTTGAGGCGGTATATCTCGCGCAAGCGGCGGCGAACGCGGTTGCGAACAACGGCGTGGCCGAGCTTGGTGGAAACGGTGTAGCCGACGCGGTTCGTGCCGAGGTTATTCTTGCGGCAGTACACCGCAAGATGGGCATTAACCGTGCTTTTGCCTCTGGAGTAAAGCCGCCTGAAATCGCTGTTCTTTTTTAAAGTACATTTGCTGTTCAAGCGCGCCGTTCCTCCTGCCGATACCGATGCTTTTTCCTAAACGAGCGGAAACACCTAAAGGGAGGATTGCTCCTCCCTGAAAATATTCCCTTTTAAAACCTGCTCACGTGCCGGGAAATCAGTAGCTGAGCTTGGCTCTGCCCTTTGCTCTGCGGCGGGCAAGCACCTTGCGGCCGTTCGCGGTGGACATTCTCTTGCGGAAGCCGTGCTCTTTCTTGCGCTGACGCTTCTTGGGCTGGTAGGTTCTTAACATTGTTCTGGCACTCCTTTCGGGTTGATACTCAACATCGGCCTTGCGACCGAAGTAGTTGATAAATTCATTCAACAGCGCACAGCGCTGTCAATTGGAGATTATACAATATATAAACGCACTTTGTCAACTGAAAAAATCACTGCGCGGGGTAAAATCCCGCGCAGGAGTTAATATGTTGCGTTATGAGCGGAGGATATCTTCCCCGCGTATGTATTTGCCCAGCGGCTTCCACAAAAGCGCGCCGATTATAAGGCAAAGGATGAGGTCAACAAGGATGTAGCTGCCGTTATAAAGCGCGGAATAAAGCCACGGCGTTGTCATCGTCATGCCGAAAAAGCTCTCCGGCATATATTCGCCCCAAACGAGCACGCCTGTGAGATAGTGCGCGACAAAGCGGGCAAACGCCCCTGCGGCAGAGCCGAGGAAAAAGCCGTTTTTCCTTTTCGCGAAAAGCCCGGCCAGCCCGAGTATACCGTAGGCAAACAAGTAATCGCCCAGTATCGACTGCCAGCCCCAAGCGTAAGCGCCGTCAAGCAAAAGCTGCAAAAGCCCCAAGGCGAAGCTTGCCAGCATTCCCGCGCCGAAGCCCCAACGGGCGCAGTAAACGAATATCGGCAGCATATTCAAGGTTATCGACCCGCCCTGCGGCAGATAAAAAAGCTTGATGTAGCCGAGCACCTGCGCCAAGGCCACGAGTATTGCGCCCTCGCACAGCGCGCGAAGCTTGAGATGAGATGCGGATTTCATTTTTTCTTTTACCTCCGTGAAAAATGAGTTTTTTCAGGAAGCCGCAGAGACGCGGTAAGCAGCAGCCCGGGCATTTTCAACCCTCTCCGGAGTGCGCAAAAAACGCAGGGTCAAAAAGCCTTGACCCTGCGATTACTGACGTATCTGCTGTTTCCTACGCCGGCATTATCCGGATCAGGTATGAGGGTACCGAAGCGTCCTTTCGCTTCGTCTCAGCCGGGAAGTGACCCAGCGCCCCTTATTCAATTAATCGGAGACGGCGTTAACCGCTCACCGATTTACCGCGCTTATAATATACCGTGGGAATGGCTCTGTCAAGAGTTTATTTTAGCTGCTCGGCCTTGTCGATGATAAACTGCTTGAGCCACTCGCCGGCCTCGGCGTTTTTCAGCGCGAAATCAATGGTGGATTCAAGATAGCCCTTGAGGTTGCCGGTATCGTAGCGCCGCCCCTCAAAGTCCACTGCGCACATCTTTTCCCTGTGGCACAGCTCCCTCATGCCGTCCGTGAGCTGGATTTCGTTGTTGCGGCCGGGTGCGGTGTGCTCGAGAATGTCAAAGATAGCGGGCGTGAGCACATAGCGACCCATTATCGCAAAGTTTGAAAGCTTTTCTTCCAGCGTGGGCTTTTCGTTCATGTCGCTTATGCGGTATACGCGCTCGCCCAAGCGCTCTTCAAGCTTGACGGAGGAGTATTTGGATATCTGTGAATCCGGCTGCTCGCGAATGGCGATGGCGGAGCATTCGTTGGCCTCGGCCGCTTCCACAAGCTGCTTCAAAACCGGCTTTTCGCTCAGCATTATATCATCGCCGAGCAAAATGGCAAAAGGCTCATTGCCGACAAAGGTTTTTGCGCGCCACACGGCGTGACCCAAGCCCTTGGTTTCTTTCTGGCGCAAAAAGAAGATATCCGCCATGTCCGCCACGGAGCGGACTATGTGCGCGTCCTTTTCCTTGCCGTCGCGGATGAGGCGCTCTTCAAGGTCGGGGGCGTAGTCAAAATAGTCCTCAATGGGGCTTTTGCCGCGGTTTGTGATGATAAGAATCTCCTCAACGCCGGCAGACACGGCCTCTTCCACAATATACTGGATGACCGGCTTATCCACGAGGGGCAGCATCTCCTTGGGGATGCTCTTCGTGTTCGGCAACAGCCTCGTGCCCAAGCCTGCGGCGGGGATAATGGCTTTTCTGACTTTCATTTCGGTTTCCTTTCTGAATTTATATATAGTGTGTATTTTATTTGCATTTATCAACAAATTCCCGAAAATACGCCTTGTCGGGAAGAAAGCGCATGAGCGGGTAGCCTATAAGCAGCATAACCGCAGCCTCGCCCAGCCCAACTTGCGCGGCGTTGAGCGCAAATACTTCGGGGTGCGTAAATATGCCGAGACCGTTATATGCCTTCGTGATTACTCCGCCAACTACAAGCGCATTGAAGATAACCGGCATCAGCGCGCCGAGGACGGGCGCAAGGCGCGTGTGAGCGCGCTTGCCGACGGCGGCGGTACACAGCCCTGCCGCCAGCGTGGCGAGAGAGCCGAAGATAATGTCAAAGATATTGCCGGTCAAAAGGTTTGCCAAGCAGCAGCCCGCCGCAAGCCCCCAAGCCGTGCCGGGGATGAAATACGGCAGTATGCACAGCGCTTCCGACACGCGAAATTGCACCGCGCCGTAGCTTATCGGCGCGAGGGCAATCGTCAAAACGGCGTAGGCCGCGCCGGTGACGGCGGCGGCGCACAGAGCGCGAACATTGGTTTTCATTATGTATTAGGTGTCTCCTTGGTTTCTTTCCGTGTCGGGCTTGCCTGCCTCGCGGCGCTTGAGCGAAAATTCGCACCCGCAGTAAACCTGGCGGTAAATCCCGTATTTCTCGCTCAGCTCTACCGAGCGGTTTTCGCCGTCGCGCTTTTTAAAGTCGCTCGGCAGCCACGCCACACCCGCCGCGCGCCCTATCTCCTCGCCGAGGTTATTGATAAGCTCTGCATTTTTGTGGCGGGAGACGGTGAGCGTGGTGCAGTAATAATCAAAGCCGTAGTGCTTGGCAAGGCGCGCGCATTCCAAAAGCCGCAGCTTAAAGCACTCTTCGCACCTTTTGCCGCCCTCGCCCTCAGCTTCAAGCCCCTTTATGCGCGCATAGTAGTCCTCGCTCTTCCAAGGCTCGGCAAGTATGCTCACCTTGTCGCAAAGCCCCATTTTTTCTATAATCTCCGTCTGCGCGCGAAAGCGGCGGTTAAACTCCTCCTGAGGATAGAGATTGGGGTTATACCACAACAGCGTAATGTCAAAATACTGCGTCAAATATTCCAGCACGGAGCTTGAGCACGGCCCGCAGCAGCTGTGCAGCAGCACACGCGGGAGCTTTTTCCCGCGCTTTTGGATAATGCGCTCCAGCTCCTTTTGGTAATTTCTCTTGTTCATATTCGCCATTGTAGCATAGTCGGAGAAAAAAATCCATATATAGAATGAAATAAAAGAGAATATACATTTTTTCTTGCGTTTGATTGCATCGTGGGCTATAATTAATTAAAATACATACCCGGGGGAAACGAGCATGGATAATCGCACGAGCAAGCAGAATTATTATCTTGACATCGCCGATGCCGTTTTGGAGCGGTCAACCTGCCTCAGACGCAAGTACGGCGCGATAATCGTGAGAAGCGATGAAATAATCTCAACGGGCTATAACGGCGCGCCGCGCGGCCGCCGCAATTGCAGCGATATCGGCGGCTGTACGCGCGAAACGCTTCATATCCCCTCCGGCGAGCGGTACGAGCTTTGCCGCAGTGTTCACGCCGAGGCTAACGCCATTATCTCCGCTTCCCGTCGCGACATGATAGGCGCAACGCTTTACCTTGTCGGGCGTGATGCGCGCACGAATGAGCTTTTAAGCGATGCGTCAAGCTGCTCTATGTGTAAACGCCAAATCATAAATGCGGGCATTGAGCGCGTTGTAGTGCGCGTCACGCCCACGGAGTACCGCACGGTAATGGTGAGTGATTGGATAGAAAATGATGATTCCATATTCACTTTGGTGTGATATTAAATAAAAATCGCGAATGCGCAATAAAATCAGCGCGCCTCTCGGAGTGTGAGAGGCGCGCTTTTCGTGCGGTTAGGGGTTTTGCTAATTTTTCGTTTCGTCCGTGCTGCTGCCGAGCGTGACGGCGTACACGGCTTCGCAAAGCTTCGTCATGCCCTCGCGCGCACACAGCGCCGTGGGTGTGCCGTCCACATCGGCAAGAAAAAAGCTGCCGTCACGGCGGTATAGCGCCAGCGTGAGTGCGATGGCGTTTTTGTTCATATAAAGCAGCGGTTGCTCCGGCAGATAGCCGATGCGGCGCTTGTACCGGTTGTAGTAGCCACCCAAGCATAAACAAGGCTGAAGACACGGTTAAGAAAGTGTAAACATAGGAAAGGAGCTGCGCGGTGCGCAGCTCCTTGAGGGTGGGTTATTTAATTATAATATCTAATTTCCCCCTCACCCCTCAAGCCTCACGCCGGCGAAGAGGGCGTGTTTGCCGTCGGGCTTTTTGAC
>CAZGFK010000012.1:0-33096 GCA_964524815.1 uncultured Oscillospiraceae bacterium | reverse complement strand
CTTTATTATCAATATGAATAATATTGTTTTTATAGGTTTATTATATAATATTTGTATAGGTGATGCAAATGGATTTGAGACAGCTTGAATACTTCCGGGAGATTGCGGACACGGGCAGCATAAACGAGGCCGCACGGCGAATGAATATGTCCCAGCCGCCGCTGAGCTATCAGATAAAGCTGTTGGAAGAGGAGCTGAACGTGCGCTTATTTGAGCGCAGCCGAAGCGGCGTAACGCTGACGGACGCGGGAAAGCTCCTTTACAGCCGCGCGGGAGAGCTATTAAGCTACGCGGGGTCAACAAAGCAAGAGGTGGCGCGCTTCGGCAAAAAGCGCGTGTTGCGCCTTGGGCTTACCTCGTCCACGGTTGCGCCAATGATGCCGTACATCGCGCAGTTTGCCCGCGAAAACGCCGAGGTGAATTTTGAAGTACACGATGGGACAACCTTTTCCCTTTTCAATTCGCTCATGGACGGGATAATTGATGTGTCCGTTGTGCGCACACCGCTGACGCTTGAAAATGTGGAGCACACCGTGCTTTGCCGTGAGGCGATGATAGCGGTATCATCCCCCGCCATGCGCACCGAGCAAGAAGGGGAAACCACCCTCTCCGCGCTTACCGACCGCCCGCTCATCGTTTACCGCCGCTATGAAAAGCTCATCCGCGATGCGTTTTTCGCAAAATCGCTTGAGCCGAACATTTTTTGCGTGTGTGATGATGCGCGCGGGGCGGTGCTGTGGGCAAGAGAGGGGCTGGCAACGGCTATCTTCCCCGCGTCCATGTCAAGCCTTTGTACGTCCCTTCGCGTGCAACCGATAAATGAACCAAGCCTTGAAACGCAAATACTGCTCATTTGGCGGAGGGGAAAGCGCTTACCCACCGCCGCAGCGGATTTCATCAGCGTATGCAATCGCGAAAGCGAGGCAAACTAAGCTTTAGACTGTCAAAAAGCTTTCCGCGCTTTCGGGGCAAGGCGGAGATTGTTAATCTATTGTCATTGTGTACAAAAACGCACGTCACAAGCGGACGCACAGCGCGCTGTTTGCGGCGAAACGCCGATTTTGAAAGTGAGCACTGGATATTCTTTGTGCAGTATGCTACTATATATTTGCCCAAAAGGGCTGTAGAAGTATTGCATTTTTTGAAATATGAAAGGATGGCTTTATTATGGCTAACAGAATAGTTTTGAACACCGTTTCTTACCACGGCGCGGGCGCAGTTAAGGAAAT
Source organism: uncultured Oscillospiraceae bacterium (assembly GCA_964524815.1). Classification (GTDB taxonomy): domain Bacteria; phylum Bacillota; class Clostridia; order Oscillospirales; family Oscillospiraceae; genus Limivicinus. Next base: position 31,867 of record CAZGFK010000012.1, on the reverse strand, counting down.
AGGCAATGAGCTTGCCTCTCGCGGATTTAAGAAAGCGCTTGTTTGCTCCGGCAAGCACGTTGTGAAAAGCGGCGAGATCAACAAGATTCTCGACCCGATGAAAGAAAAGGGCATTGAATGGGCGCTTTTCACCGACATTAAGCCCAACCCCACCATTGAAAACGTTCAAAACGGCGTAAAGGCATTCAAAGAGGCCGAGGCCGATTGCATAGTCGCCGTTGGCGGCGGCTCGATAATGGACACGGCAAAGGCCGTCGGCGTTATCATCAACAACCCCGAATTTGCGGATGTTCGCTCCCTTGAGGGCGTTGCACCGACCAAGAAGCACGCCGTATTCACCGTTGCCGTCCCCACCACCGCCGGCACTGCCGCCGAGGTTACTATAAACTACGTCATTACCGACGTTGAGAAAAAGCGCAAGTTCGTCTGCGTTGACACGAACGACATTCCCGAAGTCGCCGTTGTTGACCCGGAAATGATGTCCTCTATGCCCGCTGCGCTCACCGCCGCCACCGGTATGGACGCGCTCACGCACGCGATTGAGGGGCTTATCACCAAGGGCGCTTGGGAAATGACCGATATGTTCCACCTCGAAGCCATCCGCCTTATCTCTGCCAATCTCCGCGACGCTGTCAACAACGACCCCGACGGCCGCAAGGGCATGGCACTGGGTCAGTACATCGCGGGCATGGGCTTTTCCAATGTCGGTCTGGGCGTTGTACACAGCATGGCGCACGGTCTTTCCGCACTGTATGACACCCCGCACGGCGTTGCCTGCGCGATAATCCTGCCGACCGGCATGGAGTACAACAAGGACTTCACGGGCGAAAAGTACAAGGCTCTTGCAAAGGCAATGGGTGTTGAAAACGTTGATTCCATGACGCAGGAAGAGTACCGCAACGCAGCTATCGCGGCGGTTAAAAAGCTCTCCGCCGATGTGGGCATCCCCGCCGACCTCAAGGAAATCGTCAAGGAAGAAGATGTTAAGTTCCTGTCCGAGAGCGCATTTGCCGATGCTTGCTGCCCCGGCAACCCGCGCGACACGAGCGTTGAGGAAATCGAAGCTCTCTACCGCAGCCTGATGTAAGCATCCCCACGGCGTATATCGCCGCAAAAGAGCATAGAAATGTATCAGCCGCCCGCGTGGGCGGCTGATTTTTTGCGATATGTTATGTACTGACTGACAAGGGAGCAATTTTCACGCAAATATTTATGTGTTGGGGTTGAATTTAACGCGCGGAAATTGTAAAATAGAATGTATCTTTAAATAGATGTAACTAATACTTCGGACTTCGGAGAAACTGCATGAAGCTTTTGAGAAAAACCATATCCGCCGCGTTGTGTGCGTTTGCGCTTTTATTGCTTACGCCGAGCGCCCACGCCGCGCAGACCTTATACGAGGAAGCCGCCGTTGAAGCAAAGCCCAACACGGCCGCGATAATCGCGGTGTTCGTGATTATAGTGCTGATGTTCGCGGGGATGGCCGTTGCCGTGCGCTTGGGGCGCAGCGGCAAATTGAATGTGCCTTGGGCGGTGCTGGCGGCGATACTGAGCGCTTTGGCGCTGCTGGTGTGCATTCTCGGCTCGTCCGTGGGCGCGCTCTACTCCGCCGTGGACGGCAACCCCACCGACACGGTGACGCGGTTTTTCGACGCGATAATCGAGCGCGACTACCCCACGGCCTACTCCTGTCTCAACGATTACACCGGTCTCGGCCTTGAAACAGAGCCGACTTCCGAAAACGCCGCGCTTGTGTACGCGGCGCTCAAGGATAGCTACGAATACACGCTTTCGGGCGAGGCAAAGGTAGACAAGCTGTCCGCCGTGCAAAGTGTGCGCTTTAAATACCTCGATCTAGAATCACTGGAAGCAAGCGTAGAGGACGCGGTTATGCGTAACCTCGAAAAAATTGTGGAGAGCCGCCCGGCGAGCGAGGTATACGATGAGGATAAAAAATACCTGCCGAGCGTGACGGAAGAAGCCTACTCCGCCGCCCTCGCGTCCGTAATAAGCCACGCAAGCAGCTACTACACCTCTACCGTTATCGACATCGAGCTGACCTACTCCAACGGCCAATGGCTCATCGTTACAAACCAAGCTATGCTCAATGCCCTTATGGGCGGCGTGGCGTACTGACCCCTCGGGAGATACTTCTATGAGCACGAACAACACCTTTGATTCCGATTTGGAAGCCATATTGGCCGAGTTTTCCTCGTATTCAAGCGCCATTTCCGGCGCGGGCGAGGTTAAAGCACCCCAAAAGGCAGAAAAAGAAAACTATATAGAGGATATCCCCGCCGAGGTTGAAGCGCGCGAGGAAGCGAGCACACTCACTGTTGACAACGCCGCGAGCGACAACGCCGGGGCTGAAGAGGGCGCGCAATACTTCGTGGATGTATCGCAGCTTGAAGACCTTTTGAGCGCGCGGCGCGGCGGAAAGCGCAACACTGCCGCCGTGAAAAAGCCGCGCGAAGAGGAAAGCGCGCGAGAAGAAGCGTCCACTGCGCCCAAAGAGCGTTTTACGCCGGAATTTAAGCCGAGCGGGAAAAGCTACAAGCCGCCCGAGGCGTGGGCAAAGCCCACTGTGAGCGCGAAGCGCGGCCACACGGGGCAGGGCTTTGACCCCGACCGCGTGTTTACCGACAGCGAAAAGCGCCGCGCCGAGGCCATACAGAAAAAGGCCGAGGAAAGCCAAAACCGCTTGGACGCGCAAAAGTCCGCCCTGAGGCAAAAGGACAAGGACGCAAAGCGAGAGCAAAGCCGCATATACGCCGAGCGCGAACGCGAGCAAAACCCGATTAAAACCGTTATCGCCGCCGTTTTCGGCGTGTTGACGCTGCTTTGCTTTTGCTGGCTGGGTATAAATGTTCACCCCGATTCCGGCACAACCACCGCCGCGCGGCAGCAAAATAACCTCAACCTCACATCAAAGCTCGATGTTTACATCCACAACGCCGCAAGCGATGCGCTCGGCGATTTGACGTACATAAAAAAGATTTATAAGCTCGCCGAAACCGACACCGTTGCCCCCAAGCCCAATGAGGCCGCCTACGGCGCGACAACCGACCCCGCAGTTATCCAGGGCGTTATAGCCGCCGCCGAGGAGCTTTTGGACGGGCAGGAAACAGTGTGGCAAGCGGATTTGCCGTTTTACCCGGGGACGGAGATGTACTACTACCGCGATGCAACCATCCTTGTAATCGTGTGGAAAGAGATTATAGAAGAGCGCTGCGCAACCTTGGCCGAGGTTAAGCTCGCGGACGGGTCACAGTTTAGGCGCAAGCTCACGGAAGATACCTACGGCTCATCCGTTCAGCTTTACGCGAGCGAGCTTTCCGCCGCGGCGAACGCCGTTGTGGCGATGAACGCCGATTATTACGCCTACCGCCAAACCGGGCTTACGGTATATCAGCGTCAGCTTTACCGCAACAACCCCGGCAAGCTCGACACCTGCTTTATAAACTCCGAGGGCGATATGCTCTTTGTGCGCGCGGGCGAGCTTGGAAGCGATGAGGCCGTAAAAAAATACATCGCGGATAACGATGTGCTCTTCTCGCTCTCCTTTGGGCCTGTGCTCGTTGAAAACGGTGAGGCGCAATACTGCGCAAGTTACCCTATCGGCGAAATTGACATGGAATACTCCCGCGCGGGGATAGGCATGACGGGCAAGCTGCACTATCTTCTCATGACCGTCAACCACACGGATATGCGCCCGCGGGCAAACGTCAACCAATTTGCCAAGTTTATGGCCGCAAAGGGCTGCGACAAAGCCTTTAACCTTGACGGCGGGCAAACCTCGGAGATCGTGTTCAAAAACCAAGCCGTCAATCACGTGGACTTTGACGCGGAGCGCACCGTGAGCGATATTATCTACTTTGCCTCGGCAATCCCGGAAAAGGAGGCGGCAGGATGAACGGAATAGCAATTTATTCGGGCACAACGACTATATATTGGAGCGGAATTATAATCGCTTTGGGCTTGGCCGCCTGCTTTGCGCTGAGCTATTCGCTTTATACGTCCTATGTCGGCTCCGGGCGGGCGCTGTGGGTGTTCTTCCCGCTGGCGGTGATCTTCTCCGTGCCGCTGTGCAGGCTCATTCACTGGTACTGCCACGCCGAGCAATATGCAGGCTTTTTCGCCGCGCTGACGGACTATTCCGCCGGGGGCTATTGCCTGCCGGGTGCGCTTTTGGGCGCGCTTATCGCCGCGGTATTGACGGGCAAGCTCGGCTTTGCCGCCAATGTCCCTCGTATGCTGGACGCGGTTGCGCCGGGGGCGGCGCTGGCCGTGGCATTTATAAGGCTGTCAGCAGTTTTCAACAGCTCCTGCCGCGCGAAAATCACCGTGACAGCTCCGGCGCTTCAGCATTTGCCCCTTGCCTCACCCATTTACATTAACGGCGCACCGGATTACCGCTTTGCCACATTTTTCGTGGAGTTTCTCGTGATGGTGGTAATCGCGGTGGTGCTGATGAAATTCTACTTTGCAAGAAGAAGCTTACCCATGCGAGGGGAAGAATCCAGCGACGGGCACACGGCGCGGATGTTCCTTGTGCTCTTCTCCGCCGCCGAGTTTATACTCGACAGCACGCGCTATGATTCAAGCTTCATGCACTTTAACGGCTTTGTCAGCATTGTGCAGATAGTCGCGGCGGTGTGTTTAGTTATCATACTCATCCACTACAGCCGCGTTTCCATACGCGTGAACGGGCGGCGGCTTCTCCATTGGGGGCTGTGGGTAGGATTTTTCCTGTCGGTCGCGTGCGCGGGTATGAGCGAATACTATGTGCAAAGACACGGCGACTGGTACATCGGCTGCTACCTTTGTATGCTGCTGGGGCTTGCGGCGCTTGTTGCGTGCGAATACGCAATGTATTTAAGCTGCTGCAAGAAAACGCACTGGAAAAGCCTTGAGGAAGAATAACGAATAACGATTAAAGAAAAAGGACATAAAAGAAAATGAAAATGAAAAAGACAAGCAAGATAATAATTGCGCTGGTGGTTTTGGCAGCGCTTATCGTAGGCGCGCTCGCGCTTTACAACGCCTATATGCCCGACGGCGTATCGGGTGAAAAGCACATTGCAGTTGAAATCATCCACGGTGACGGTTCGACAAAGGACATTGCCATTATAACCGACAGCGAGAACCTTCGCGGCGCGCTGGAACAGGAAGAGGGGCTTATCGCGGGCGATGACAGCGAATTCGGCCTTTTCGTAACCACCGTGGACGGCGAAACTGCCGACAGCGCACAGGAGCAATGGTGGTGCTTCACTAAGGGCGGCGAAATGCTTATGACCGGCGTGGATGACACGATGATACAAGACGGCGAACAATATGAAATCACCTTCACCGTCGGCTGGTAACAGGCTCACCGCGCGCGAGCTCTGCTTGCTTGCGCTGTTGGGCGCGCTGATGTTCGTGATGCAGGTGGCTATGGCGGGAATACGCAATGTACATATGACAGATGTACTTATAATCCTGACGGCGATTTTCTTCGGCTGGAAGTGTATGTACTCGGTTTTCGTGTTCGTGGTGCTGGAAGGGCTGATGTGGGGATTCGGACTGTGGGTAGTGTCGTATATGTACCTGTGGCCGATTCTCGCCGCCGTGGCAGTACTCATGCGCAAAAATGATTCCGCCGTGGTTTGGGCAATAGTCGCGGCACTGCACGGGCTTTTCTTCGGGGCAGGCTGCTCTATCCCGTACCTGTTCATCGGCGGGTGGAGCATGGCGTTTTCCTATTTCATTACGGGCATTCCCTTTGATATCCGCCACTGCATAGGAAACTTTGTGCTCACGCTTGTTCTGTACCGTCCGCTGCGCCGCGCAATGGATGCGGGCGCAAAGCAAATAAGGCTCTATGAAGAGCGAAGAGCAAGATAAAAGTGAATTTTAAGAGCCGGGAGTTTTTATTCTCCCGGCTCAATTCTTATATCACCCCCATATACTTGCCCGCCGCAAGCGCAGCGAGGGCAAGAAACGCAAGCAAAAGAGCGCGCCATATCCGCCACAGCGGGCGTTTTCGCCCGGTATACATCGCCGCGCGGGTATATTCCTCAGCGGCGGCGCGGGCTTGGCGCAAAAGCTCCTCGCGCGATATGCCGGGAGAAGCCAGATAATCATCCCGCAAGAGGAAAACCGCCTCGGTGAACACCCCGTCCTTGGGGTGAAGTACAATCACATTTCGCATATTGCCCTTTATCGCGCCGCGCGGAAGCGGCGCTTTTTGTGTTTCACCGCTCTGCGCGCCGTTTCCCGGCGCGTGGACAGGGCGCACTCGGCGGCGCGGGAAAAGGGGCGGGGCAAAGTCGGCAATATCTCGGCAAAGTTTCCCTATCATGCCCGCTCCTCCACACGCACCGTGACAACCGTCATATCGTCATTCGCGCCGTAGCGCTTTTCAGCCTCTTTGAGCGTGGAGCGGGCGAGTGCTTTCATGTCCTCAAAGCCGCGATTAAGAAGCGCCTTGAGCCAATCATCCTGCGCATCGACTATTACCCCGTCCGAAGCAATGACGGCAGTGCAGCCGGGCTTTAAGCGCATACGGACAATGTCCGGCGCGCTGCCCTCGCCCAAGGTCAGTCCGGCGGCAAGGGTCTCCCCTTTTATGCGGTGAACGCCTCTGCCGGAGAGAACATAAGAGGGCGCAGCGCCGTATTTATAAAAGCAGGTGTCACCCGTGAAAAGGTCAACGCACATCAAATCCACCGTGGCATAGCCCCAGCTGTCCTGCCCGCGCAGGAGCATGACAGAGTTTAATATGCGCATGGCGGCGGCAGGGTCAACGCCGGAGCGGAGAAACTTTTCAAGCACAGCCACGACCTCGCCGCTGTCGCGCGCGGCATCATCACCCGTACCCATGCCGTCCGAGAGAAGCACGCACAGCACCCCCTCATCGGTTTTGAAATACGTTCCCTTATCGCCGCTGACCTTTTCCCCGCGCTTTTTAAGCGCCGCAATGCCGACGGACACGGCCAGGGGCTCGGCTTCCAAAAGCGTGAGGCGCGAAGCGGAAATATCCTCGCCCGGCGGCAGACACAGCCGCACACCCACAACGGACGAGAGCTTTTCAAGGAAATCCGCGCGCTTTGTAAGCGGCGATAAGCGCCCCGACTCGATCACCGCGTGGACGCGCCCGCGCCTATCGCGGTAAACCGCCGCTTCCGCGTCAATATCAAGGCTTTTTAAATACCGCGTCAAGCGCCGCTCCGCCAAGGGGTCGGAGCCGTTGAGGCTGCCAAGCTCCTCGGCCACGCCGCGCAAAACCTCGGCCACATCGCTGTACGCTTCCCAGGTGACACTCCTGTTCTCTTTCAGCCTGGCGCGCAGCTCCCGCCGATAGCTGAGGGCTCGCACTTCCCCGTTCACGGCCGCCACGAACGCAGGGAGCGCTTGGCACTGCTCGCGGAAAAAGCCGGGCAAATCCGCCGGGGAGAGTGTGCCGTGCTCGGTCATAGCCTCGGTGGCATCGTTCATGGCGGATAGTGTATCCATATACTCGGTATTCCAGCAGCGATTTTTGTATTTGCACTTTACGCACACCTCATCCGCCGCGCGGTCAAACACGCGCGCGATGTTTTCATCATTATGCCCCTCTTCCCCGTTCCGGCTCACGGCCTCGAAAAGCGCGCTATACGCCCCGCTGAGATTCATCACGCGCCCGGCCGCAAAGCGCCGGAGCGAGGCTTCCCCGCTGCCGCGCTCGATGTATGAAAGCATTAAGCCGAGCGAGGTTAAAAAGGAATTAGGCAGGAAAAGAAAGATAACTCCGGCACAGCCCAGCTCGAAAAACGCCGTGAGATACACTTCCTCGCTCCACGCGCAGACGATAGCGAGCGCATGGGATAGAAGAAAGGAGAGCACGAAGAACACGCGCCCGTGCTTGCCGAACATACCCGATAAAAGCCCGGAAAAGGCATAAGCCATAGTGTAAAAGGGCGCGGCGGCGCGCGAAACATCCATAGCAAGCCCCAGCACCGTACCCACCGCCGCGCCCGCGAGCATTCCGCCCTTCATCGCCGAGGCCATCACAACACTCAAAGCCGCCACGCGCCCCACGGACGCGCCGCCGAACACCGTCACGCGGGCAAAGCCGATAAGCGCGCAAGCAGACGTTATCATCACGGCAAGGGAGTGCTTCAGCTCCTCGGCCTCGGTGGTGCGGCAGTTATTTTTAAGCGCCTCGCGGAAAAAGTACGCACCGCCGAAAGCAAACGAGGTCTCCAAGAACAGCTCCGCGTACAGCGGCAAAAACCCGTTTGACATTGAAAAGCTGCCCAAAAGCCCCGTAAGGGCAGACACAAGCGCCGTGGCACAGGGCATGAAGTATTCGCTTTTATAAATAGAAACCTCTTGAAAAATGAAAGCCACCGTGTACACAAGCACGGCGCTTGCAACGTATCTTATCCCCCATTCAAGCCCACCGCTCAATATGTATCCAAGGGACGCGCCCAAAAGCGCGCACACCCCGCTAAGCCCCGCGCCCGAGCAGGCCACCATCGCCATGCCGAAAGGCGCGCCGCCTGACAGCACCCGCCCGCACGACATGAGCATACCCAAGCCCATATACACCGCGCACCGCGCCGCCATGTAAAAGCGCGGGTCAATCCGCCTCTGCGCGGACGCGCCCGCAAGCGCGGCAAGCCTCCCCAATCCCCCAAATGCCATTGTCTGACCTCCGTATGGTTTACATAAGTTTATGTTTATTATAGTTATGTAATTCAAAGAAGCGTGTCGCACGGCGCTGTAGGATTATAAATTTTTACGCGGGGAAATGGGCGGAAAGCGGGAAACGCGCGGTGTTGACTTCGCGGATGAGGGAGAATATAATAGGCGCAAACGAGCACGGAAAAGGAGCGCGGATATGCAGGATTTTACGCATTTTAACGAGCAGGGACGGGCAAGGATGGTTAATGTCGGCGAGAAAGCGGAAAGTGCGCGCACAGCAGTCGCGGCCGGGCGGGTGCTTGTCAACGACGCGACATTTGCCCTTATCAAAAGCGGCGGCGTGAAAAAGGGCGATGTGCTGACCGTGGCTCAAATCGCGGGCATAATGGGCGCAAAGCGCACAAGCGAGCTTATCCCCATGTGCCACCCAGTTATTATAGACGGCATTGACCTTGATTTGACGCTCGATGAAGAGAAAAAGAGCGTGGAGATAACGGCAAGGGTATCGTGCGCGGGGCGCACGGGCGTGGAAATGGAAGCGCTGACCGCCGTGAGCGCGGCGGCGCTGACGGTTTACGATATGTGCAAGGCCGTGCAGCGAGACATTGTGATAAGCGATATCCGCCTTTTATCCAAGTCCGGCGGCGTACACGGCGACTTTGTACGCGTGGAAGAATAAACAACACATCGGCTTGCTTCAAAAAGAAGCAAGCCGATGTGTATTATTATTTATCTATACTATAGCTTTATTCCGCGAGTGTTTCTTCAAGCTCGGCAATAAGCTCATCAAAGAGCGAGAGGGCAGAATGTATAGGCGCGCTCGTGCTCATATCGACACCGGCTATCTTCAAAAGCGAAATGGGGTCGGCACTGCACCCGGAAGACAAAAAGCGCTTATAATCGCTCACGGCGCACTCGCCCTCGGTCAGGATGCGGTTTGCAATGGCGACTGCGGCGGCAAAGCCGGTTGCATACTGGAAAACGTAATAATCATAAAAGAAATGCGGGATGCGCGCCCATTCAAGGGCAATTTCGTCATCGGAAACCATGTCCGGGCCGAAATAGAGCTTATTAAGCTCCTTATACGCCGCGCTAAGCGCGTCCGCCGTGAGCGTTTCCCCGCTCTCACTCATACGCCCCATTTCAAGCTCAAATTCGGCAAACATCGTCTGACGGTAAACGGTGCTTTTAAACTGGTCAAGGAAGTGATTAATCAAATACGCCCGCTCGCGCTTATCCTCGGTTTTATTGAGGAGATAGCGCATTAGGAGCACTTCGTTACAGGTAGAGGCAACCTCGGCCACGAAGATGACATAGTTTGAAGTGTTGACGGGCTGATTGGCGGTGCTGTACCAGCTGTGAAGCGCGTGACCCATTTCGTGAGCAAGGGTAAACATACTGTCAAGCGTATTCTTATGGTTCAAAAGCACATACGGGTGCGGGCGGGAAACATCGGTGGAGTACGCCCCGCCGCGCTTGCCGCGGTTTTCGTACACATCTATCCAGCGCTCGTCAAAGCCCTTTTGCAAAAGGGCGGTATAGTCCCCGCCCAAGACTTCAAGCGCGGAGAGCACGGTTTCCTTGGCCTTGTCAAAGCTTATTTTCTCCGCCGCCTGCGGCACGAGGGGCGTATAAACATCGTACATATGAAGCTCGTCTACACCCAAAAGCTTTTTGCGCAGAGCAACATAGCGGTACATCTTATCCATGTTTTCATGAACGGCCGAAATGAGGTTTTCGTACACCGCTTCCGGCACTTCGTTCGCGTCCAGCGCGGCGGAAAGCGTAGTAGGATAATTGCGCGCCTCGGAGAAGAAGCGAAGCTGCTTAAACTGGCCGTCAAGGGATGCGGCGAGGGTGTTTTTATACTCGGCTATGCGGGCATAGTAGGTTTTGAAGGTGTTCTCGCGCAGGGTTCTGTCCGGGCTTTCCATGAGCAGGCCGTAGGTTTCATTGGTGAGGGTGTGCTCTTTGCCGTCGGCATCACAAACGGCGGGGAAAGAAATGTCCGCATTCATGAAAACACTGCGGATATTATCCGGGCTTTGCGCCATCTCGCTCGCGGCGGCCAAAAGCCGCTCTTCCGCCGGGGAGAGGACATGGGCGGCCATGCGGCGGACGGAGTAAATGCTCCTTGAATACTCTTTAAGCTCCGGCACGGCCTTATAAAAGGCTTCTATAGTTTCATCGTCTGCGGCAATAAGCTCGGGCGTAGAGAACGCAACCGCGCCCGCAAAGGCGACATATGCGCCCACGGCCTTGCCGCGCATATCCTGATAAAAGGCATTGGATGTGTCCTGATCGCTTTTGCAGGAAGCATAGCCCAAGAGCTTGCCGAGACGCACGGAAGCTTCGTCCTCAAAGCGCAGAAAACCTAAAAGCGTCTCGCCGCTTTCGCAAAGCCGCCCTTCGTATTCCACAGCGCGCTCCGGCAGGGTAAGGAGCGCTTCATATTCACTTTGCCACGCGGCATCGCATTCAAAAATATCTTCCAAGCGCCAGGTGTCCTTTTCGGGGACGGCCTCTCTGACGGGGATAGTGTTTTCCGGCATATATAATACCTCCTGATTTTTTGATTATTATACCACAGCGCGGTTTTGTTCGCAACGAGGGGAGCATATAATTAACGAAACCTTGTTGGGAAAGGACTGATACTCCATGGAAATATACGTTGTGCGCCCGGGAGATACGCTTTATTCCGTTGCCGAAAGCTTCGGCACAACGGCGGGCTATCTTGCCGATGTGAACGCGCTTTCAGACCCCTCGCGGCTCGCCGTGGGGACGGCGCTTATAATACCGACATATGAAACGGCGCAAAGGCGCGCCATAGAGGTGAACGCCTACGCCTACCCCGACATTGCCCCCGCCGTGCTGACTCAAACGCTGCCGTATTTGACGTTTTTATGCCCGTTTGAATATTCGCTTCGCGCAGACGGGAGCTTGCGCGAGATAAACGAGGGCGGCATGGTGAAAAGCGCATATGCGGCCAACACTGCGCCCTTGATGACCGTGACAAATCTGAGCGAGGCTTCCGGCTTTTCAAGCGACATTGCGCACGCCGTTTTGACCGATGAGCGCGCGCAGGATACGGCGCTCAACAGTATTCTATCCACCCTGCGCGAGAAAAAATACTACGGGATTAATTTCAACCTCGAATATGTCTACCCCTTTGACAAGGAGAGCTACAACGCCTTTTTGCGCCGCGCCGAGGCGCTTTTTCACCCGCTGGGGTATTATCTCACAAGCGCAATTGCACCCAAGGAGAGTGACGGGCAGGGCGGGATTTTGTACGAGGCGCACGACTACGCCGCGCACGGGGAGTACATGGATCGCGTGGTGATAATGACCTACGAATGGGGGTATACCTACGGCGCGCCGCAGGCGGTTTCCCCCGTGAACAAGATTCGCGCCGTTTTGGATTACGCCGTGACGCGCATTCCGCGCGGGAAAATACTCATGGGCTTTTCAAACTACGGCTACAATTGGCTTCTCCCGTGGCGGCAGGGCGAGGCGGCAAGCATAGTGTCATCTTCCGGCGCTTCTAACCTTGCCGCCGCCGTGGGCGCGCAGATACGCTATGACGCGCTCGCCGCCGCGCCGTATTTTTACTACACCGACCCCGCCGGGCAAAAGCACGTGGTATGGTTTGAGGACGCGCGCTCATGGCGGGCGCGGTGCAACTTGGCAGAGGAATACGAGCTGGCAGGAATAAGCATTTGGACGATAGATAAGCTATACCGTCCGGGGCTTGAGGTGCTGTCCGGCGCATTCGACACGGAGAAAATCATATAACCCTCGGCGGGAGTGTGTTTACAGCGCGCTCCCGCCGCATTTTACACGCATTTTACAAAAAACCGCTTTCGGACTTTACGTTGAGTTTTTATTCTTAGCTCGTAGGTTGAAAAAGCTACGAGCTAAAGAGAAAAGGAGACAATGAAAACATGAAAAAGCTTATTGTAATCACGCTGACGGCGGCGCTTTGCTTTGCGTGCCTTGTAGGCTGCGCCAGCGCAAAGGACGCGGGCAACGTATCTACGGACGGCTCTACTTCCATGAGCAAGGTTATAGGCGCACTGGGCGAAGCCTTTGAAAGCGAGACGGGGATAAAACTGACATACAACCCCACGGGTTCGGGCAGCGGCATTCAGGCCGTGCAGGAGGGGCGCTGTGATATCGGGCTTTCCTCGCGCGCGCTGAAAGAGAGCGAAAAGGAGCAGGGCTTGAGGGAAACCGTGCTGGCCTATGACGGGATAGCCGTTATCGTCCACCCGGAGAATGCGGTAAGCGACCTGACGCTTGGCAAGATTGCAGATATCTACACCGGAAAAATCACCGATTGGAGCGAGCTTGGCGGCGCGGCGGGCAAAATTGTGCTCATCGGGCGCGAAGCAAACTCCGGCACGCGCGACGGCTTTGAAACCGTAACCGGCACGGTGGATGCGTGCCTTTACCGTCAGGAGCTTTCCTCGAACGGCGATGTAATCACCGCCGTTGCCAACAACCCCAACGCCATCGGCTACGCCTCGCTCGCCACGGTGAAGGACAACGTCAAAATGCTGTCCGTTGAGGGCGTAATGCCGAGCGAGGAGAGCGTGAAAAACGGCAGCTACGGCGTGCAGAGACCGTTTGTGCTCGTCACGGCGGAGAGCACTCCCCTTTCCGAGAGCGCACAGCGCTTTTTCGACTACGCCGTGTCCGGCGAGGCGGGAAGCGTCATAAGCGCGGCGGGCGCAGTACCGGCAAACTGAACAACCGAGGCTCAAAGAATGAACAACAAACAAAACCGCTCCGAGCGCGCCGTACAGGGTGTGTTTCTCCTCGCGGGGCTTATAAGCGTGGGGTGCGTTGTGCTTATATCGGCGTATCTCATCGTGTCGGGCATACCGGCGATAAGGGAAATAGGGCTTGGGGAATTTATGTTCGGCACGAAGTGGGCTTCCTCCGCCGCCGAGCCGAAGTTTGGAATACTTCCCTTTATCCTCACGAGCGTATACGGCACGGCGGGGGCTGTGATGCTGGGCGTGCCGGTGGGGTTTCTCGCGGCAACGTATTTGGCCAAGGCCGCACCGAGGCGCATTAAAAAGCTCATGGCTCACGGCGTGAGCCTGCTTGCGGGGATTCCCTCGGTTGTGTACGGGCTTGTGGGAATGATGGTGCTTGTGCCGGGAATACGCAAGGCGTTTGCGCTTTCGGACGGAGCGTGTCTGCTCGCGGCGATGATAGTGCTGGCAGTGATGATACTGCCGTCCGTGATAAAGGTGTCCGTGACGGCGCTGGAGAGCGTGCCGAGGGAATACGAGGAAGCGTCCCTCGCGCTGGGCGCAACGGAAGAGGAAACATACTTCAAGGTGTCCGTCCCGGCAGCAAAAAGCGGGATAGCCACGGCCGTGGTGCTGGGCGTTGGGCGCGCCGTGGGCGAGGCGATGGCGGTGATGATGGTATGCGGGAGCGCGGCAAATATGCCGACATCGCTTTTTGAAAGCGTACACTTTTTAACCACCGTTGTCGCAAGCGAAATGGCGTATTCCGCCGGGTTGCAGCGACTGGCGCTTTTTTCGGTTGCGCTGGTGCTGTTTTTATTCATCATGCTCATTAACGCCGCTTTGAGCTTCTTTTTGAAAGGACGGGATAAGAAATAATGCTGACGAAAAAGCTTCCTAAAAAAAGGCGGCTGTACATATTAATCATGCGTGCGCTTATGGCGCTTGCAGTTATAATTACCGCCGCGCTCGTACTGTTCATAATCGGCTATGTGGGCGCAAAGGGGCTGAGGCACATCTCGTGGCGCTTTCTCACCACGGGCGTGAACTATCTCAACAACAGCATCGGAATACTGCCGAACATATTAAACACCCTCTATGTCATTTTTGCCACGCTGGCAATAGTGCTCCCGCTCGGCGTGGGGGCGGCAGTTTACCTCAACGAGTACGCCGGGGATAAGCGCCTTGTCGGCATTATCGAATACGCCGCCGAAACCCTCTCCGGCATTCCCTCTATCATCTACGGGCTTGTGGGTATGCTGCTTTTTTCAAACCGTATGGGGTCGTGTTTGCTGGCGGGCAGCCTGACGCTTGTAATCATGAACCTACCCACCGTCATGCGCACAACACAGGAAAGCCTTAAAACCGTGCCGCAGGCTTACCGCGAGGGCGCGTTCGGACTGGGCGCGGGCAAGTGGCGGGTGATTAGAACCGTGGTTTTACCGGGGTGCGTGGACGGGATTATAACAGGGTGCATTCTCTCTGTCGGGCGGATAATCGGCGAGTCGGCGGCGCTTTTATTCACAGCTGGGTTTGCAAACACGCTAAACGGCTTTTTCAGGGGCTTGATGAGCGCGGGGTCAACCCTGTCGGTGGCGCTTTATTCCTACGCCAAAACCGAGGGCGAATTTGAAGCGGCGTTTGCCATTGCCGCGATTTTAATGATACTCACCGTGTGCATCAACCTCTCCGCCGATGCGGCGGCAAAGTATTTTAAGAGGAGGCAGCAGCTTTGAACGGCATTTTCTCCGCAAAGGATTTGTGCCTGTGGTACAATAACACTCAGGCGCTTAAAAATATCACCATGGATATCCCCGAAAAGAACATTACCGCGCTTATAGGCCCGTCCGGGTGCGGCAAGTCCACTTTTCTGAAAACGCTCAACCGCATGAATGACCTTGTACCCGGCGTGAAGCTAACGGGCGAGGTGCGTTATCGCGAAGAGGACATATATGCCCCCGAGGTGAATGTAAACGAGCTACGGCGGCAGGTGGGCATGGTTTTTCAAAAGCCGAATCCGTTCCCCATGAGCATTTACGACAACATCGCCTACGGCCCGCGCACGCACGGCATAACTGCAAAATGCAAGCTCGATGAAATCGTGGAGCAGTCGCTGCGCGCCGCGGCAATATGGGACGAGACGAAGGACAGGCTGAAAAAAAGCGCGCTCGGCCTTTCCGGCGGGCAGCAGCAGCGTCTTTGCATAGCCCGCGCGCTCGCCGTAGAGCCGCAGGTGCTGTTAATGGACGAGCCGACTTCCGCGCTCGACCCGATTTCAAGCTCCAAAATCGAAGAGCTTGCGATTTCGCTGAAGAAACAGTATACTATTGTGATAGTAACGCACAATATGCAGCAGGCAGTGCGCATATCCGACCGAACGGCGTTTTTCCTCTTGGGAAGTCTTATAGAATACGGCGACACGGAAAAGCTTTTCTCTCAGCCGAGCGACAAGCGCACAGAGGATTATATCACGGGGAGGTTCGGATAAAAATGCGGATTAGATTTGACGAGGAGCTGGGGCTTCTCAACCATGAAATGATTGAAATGGGCGCGCTGTGCGAGGAGATTATAGCGTTCGCGTCCTCGGCGCTCACCGAGGGCAATGTGAAGCTTGCCGCCGAGGTGAAGCCGCGCGGCAAGGAGATAGACCGCAAGGAGCGCGACATCGAAACGCTTTGCCTTAAGCTGCTATTACAGCAGCAGCCCGTGGCGCGCGACCTGCGGCAGATTTCGGCGGCGCTGAAAATGATAACGGACATGGAGCGTATAGGCGACCAAGCCGAGGACATTGCGGAAATCGCGGTGTTTCTCAACGGACGGACGGCGGAAGAACACACGCACCTAAAGGACATGGCCGCCGCCACGATAAAAATGGTGACGGACAGCGTGGACGCTTACGTGAAGAAAGACATCGCCCTTGCCCAAGCCGTGATAGATTATGATGACATTGTGGACGAGGCGTTTTTATACGTGAAAAACCGCCTTATTAATATGCTCGCCGCCGACCCCGATGACGGCGAATACATCTTGGATTTGTTGATGATTGCAAAATACTTTGAGCGCATAGGCGATCACGCCACGAATTTGGCCGAATGGGTCATATACGCGGCAACGGGCGTACACAAAAGCGAGGAGGTAACGGAAGAATGATTTGGTGCGTGGAGGATGACAGCGCAATACGCGATATTGAGGTATACGCCTTAAATTCCGCAGGGCTTGACGCGCGCGGGTTTGAAAACGGAGCGGAGTTTTTGTCCGCACTCAGCTTAGAGCGCCCGGAGCTTGCGGTTTTGGATATTATGCTGCCCGGCATGGACGGGGTGGAGTTATTGAAGCTTATCCGCGCCGACAGCCGCACGGCGGATTTGCCCGTCATCATGGCCACGGCCAAGGGCGCGGAGTATGACAAGATACAAAGCCTCGACCTCGGCGCGGATGATTACATTGTGAAGCCTTTTGGCGTGATGGAGCTTGTGTCGCGCGTCAAGGCTGTGCTGCGCCGATATAAGGGCGCACAGCCCAACAAAGTTTTGACGCTGGGCAAATTGAAAATGAACTGCGACAAGCGCACCGTGACGCTCAAGGGCGAGCGCATCACCCTTACATACAAGGAATTTGAGCTTTTGCGCCTATTCATGGCGCACCCAGGCACAGCCTTTACGCGCGAGCAGATTTTCGCCGCCGTTTGGGGCGAGAACTTTATGGGCGAAACGCGCACGCTGGATATGCACATACGCACATTGCGCCAAAAGCTCGGCGAATACGGCGGGCGTATTGAAACCGTGCGCAGTGTGGGCTATCGGCTGGAGGCAGAGCAATGACAAGGAAAATCTTCAAGGCCGTTATGGCGGCGGCTTGCGGCGTGCTTATTGCAAGCTTGCTTATCATAATGGGCTGCTTATATGACTATTTCGGCGCGGTGCAGACAAGCCAGCTTCTTGATGAGCTTGACATGGCCGCCGCCGGTGTGGAAACGGCGGGGGTTGATTATCTGCAAGCTCTCGGCGATTTTTCAAACCGCCTTACGTGGATAGGCGCGGACGGCGATGTTTTGTACGATGCCAAGGCCAATGAGGCCGCTATGGAAAACCACGCCGAGCGGGAAGAGGTGCGCGATGCGCTCACATCCGGCGCGGGGCAGAGCGTGCGCTATTCCAGCACGCTGTTGGAGAAAACGATGTACTGCGCAAAGCGCCTGCCGGACGGCACAGTGCTGCGCATTTCCGAGAGCCGCGCGACTATCGCCGTGCTCATCTTGGGTATGCTCCATCCGATTTGCCTTGTTCTTTTAGCGGCGCTTGTCGCGGCGTATTTTCTCGCGCGGCGGCTTTCCGAAAGGATAACGCAGCCGCTCAACGCCCTTGACCTCGACCACCCCACGGAAAACCAAGCCTATGACGAGCTTGCTCCGCTCCTGCGCCGCATAAGCCAACAGCGAAAGCAGATTAACGCCCAACTCCGCCAGCTTCAACAGCGCAAGGACGAATTCACGCAAATCACCGCCTGCATGAATGAGGGGCTTGTGCTTTTAGCCCCAAGCGGCACGATTTTGAGCATAAACCCTGCGGCAGAACGCTTTTTTAATGCCGGCGAGCTTGCCGTGGGGCAGTATTATCTCACCGTGGAGCGTTGCCGCGAGCTTACCGAGGGCATAAGCGAGGCCGGCGAAAAAGGCCACAGCGAAATCACGCTCAACCGCGACGGGCGCGTTTATCAGCTTGACATGAGCCGCATACAGTCCGAGGGCGAAACGGCGGGCGTGGTGCTGTTGATTTTCGATATCACCGACAAGGCCGAGAGCGAAAGAAACAGGAGAGAGTTCACCGCGAATGTCTCGCACGAGCTGAAAACTCCGCTCACCGCCATACTAGGCAGCAGCGAGCTACTGCAAAACGGCATGGTGAAAAGCGAGGATGTTCCCCGCTTTGTCGGGCATATTCACGATGAAGCCGCGCGGCTTTTGGCGCTGATTGAGGATATAATCCGCTTATCTCAGCTTGACGAGGGTGCAAGCACTGCCACGGAAAAGGTTGACGTTGCGGAAGCTGCAAGCGAGGTTGTTTCGCTCCTTTCCGCAAAGGCCGAGGAGTGCGGCGTTACGCTCGCGCTCAACGCCGAGGCTTGCCATGTAACAGGCGAACGGCGGCTTGTGCACGAGATTGTGTATAACCTCACGGAAAACGCGATTAAGTATAATGTCCCCGGCGGGCGCGTGACGGTGGATGTCAAGGGCGGTGTTCTCACCGTGGCCGACACGGGTATCGGCATCCCGAAAGAGGATCACGCGCGCGTATTTGAGCGCTTTTACCGCGTGGATAAAAGCCACTCCAAGGCAATCGGCGGGACGGGTCTCGGCCTTTCTATCGTAAAGCACGCCGCCGCCTACCTCAACGCCGAAATCACCCTCGAAAGTGAAGAGGGCAAGGGGACGGTCGTGAGGGTGGAGTTTGAATGATGCTTGCCCGAAAGGGCAAGCATCATTCAACCAAATGACAATATCAAGTGCACAAAGTGCGCCTAAGCAAAAACCGAATCAAAGCCCAGCCATAGGCGGGTTTGATTCGGAAAGGAAAAACAACACTGTCGCTCAATCAGGTGTCGCTTGCGGCGACTGATGACCGACAGTGTTATTTTGACGTGGTGGAAGCGAGGGGAGTTGAACCCCTGTCCGAAAGCACTTTGACAGCAACTTCTCCGGGCGCAGACGGTTATTTACATTCCCTTATCCCGGCGCGAGCCGTCACGCTTCGGGGCTTGGTAGCTTCATTATGCATGGCGCGTTCAAAGCTTCGCGCGCTCACGTTCACCACTAATCGACGCCCCGTCCCGAGCCGTGGTACTCTCAGGCGGAACGCTCGCTAATTAAGCAGCGAGAAGAACAGTATCGTTGTTGTTCTTTAATTTATAGAAGTTTGCCCGTTTTAAGGATGTCAGGCGCATCCGCCCGCTGTCCCTGCCTCCGCACCCCCGTCGAAACCGTTACGCCCCCATGAGGCAGACCGCGCGAGCTTGCGCGATCTGCGGAGTAGGATAAATTATAAGCTTATGCCTTGGTGGGTTCGGGGTATTCCACGCCGAAGGTTTCCACCGTGACCTTTTTCATGACCTGCGGCACTTTGGGGCGGTCATTATAATCCGTGCGCACAGCACAGACATTGTCAACCGTCTCTATGCCCTCAATGACCTTGCCGAAAGCAGCGTACTGCCCGTCAAGGTGCGGGGAATTTTCGTGCATGACGAAAAACTGGCTGCCGGCAGAGTTGGGAGCCATTGCGCGCGCCATGGAGAGCACGCCGCGCTCATGCTTCAAGTCGTTTTTTACGCCGTTTGCGGCAAACTCGCCCTTAATGGAGTAGCCGGGGCCGCCGATGCCGGTGCCCTTGGGGTCGCCGCCCTGAATCATAAAGCCGGGGATGACGCGGTGGAAGATAAGGCCGTCATAAAAGCCCTTGTTGACGAGAGAGATAAAGTTATTGACGGTGTTCGGGGCGATTTCGGGGTAAAGCTCCGCTTTCATAACATCGCCGTTTTCCATTTCAAAGGTGACAATAGGATTGCTCATTGGTAGTTCCTTTCTTTCATTACTCTGTCTATATCGCGCTTGGTTTGGCGGTCGGCCTCGCTGTCGCGCTTATCGTGCAGCTTTTTACCCTTGCACAAGCCCAGCTCCAGCTTGACGCGGCTGTCCTTAAAATAAAGCGAGAGCGGAATGAGCGCAACACCGTCCTGCATGATGCGCGCGTTAAGCTTGAGTATCTCGCGCTTGTGCATGAGCAGACGGCGCGGCCGCACAGGGTCGCGGTTGAAGATGTTCCCCTGCTCGTAGGGCGAAATGTGCATCCCGCGCACAAAAAGCTCGCCGTTTTTCACCGTGCAAAAGGAATCCTTCAAATTGACGTTGCCCGCGCGGATGGACTTGACCTCTGTCCCGGCAAGCTCAATGCCGGCTTCAAAGCGCTCAAGCACAAAGTATTCATGAAAAGCCTTGCGGTTCGCGGCAATTTCCTTTACACCCTGCTGCTTCGGCATACCGGCTCACTCCCTTTCTTTGCGATATTCTACCACATCACAAGGGAAAATAAAAGCACAAATTGTGAACACGCGGCAAGGGCAAGGCTTACACAGGCAAATGGCGCAAAAAAGCATTGCGCGAGGGCTGATAACTGTGGTACAATTAAGGAAATCACAGACAAAATTACACTGACCGAGGCTTTTGATATGCTTGAAAAGCTGAAAACAACAGACACTAGGAAAAAGACCTTGCTTTTATGCGCGGCGTGGGCGCTTTTTGCCGCGCTGTACACTGCGGCGCGGCTTATTTTGCGGCAGGGAAAGCTTATGCTTTTCCGCTTTAATTTGGGCTTTTCGATTGAGGACGCGGGAATACTCTACAATTTTCAGACGATAATCGTCCTTGCCGTGAGTGCCGTTGTGCTTATCGCGGCGGTGTATCTTATGCAGCGGGAGCTTAGGAGCGAGGTGTTCTTCCCCGCGCTTGCGCTTGTATTCGGCCTTTTTTATATGTTCACGATCACGCCGCTTTCCGTGCCGGACGAGGTTACGCACTTTCAGGCGATTATAGAGCTGACAAGCAAGCTCTTTTCCAAGCCCTTTGACACGTCTGTCGGCGATTTCACGGCGTTTTCAAACCACAACAATGTATGCACGGGGTATCTGCGCATTATACATGAGCTTTTCGGCAAGGCAGGCGACACCGCGCCGCTCAGCATGAGCATCATGGGCGGTATGTGGACGCTGACATATTCTTTGGAATATGTCCCTCAGATTATCGCATATGCGATAGCGCACATTTTTTCCTCTAACGGCGTTACGGCATTCATGCTCGGAAGATTCTGCAACCTATTATTCTACGTTGCCTGCGTTTACCTTGCGCTTAGGCTTGCCCCGCGTTTTAAGCTTACGCTTGGGCTGTGCTCGCTCATGCCTATGGCACTGCAACAGGCTGCCTCGCTTTCTTACGATAATTTCATAAACGCCCTGTGCCTTGTGCTGTTCGCCGCGCTTTTGCGCCTTATCTTCGGCGAGGATGAAAACAGCGCCGAAGCGCTGAACAAGAGCAAGGGCGCAGAGTACAAAACCTATTTCGCGGCGCTTATCGCGGCGATGCTGCTTGCCCCGGCAAAGGGAATATACGCAAGCTTTATTATCCTCTTCCTCTTCGTCCCGCAGGAGCGTTTTACGGGCAAGGTGAAAAAGAGGGGCTGTTTTCTTATCATGCTTGGGCTGTGCGTTGGGTTTTTCGCGGCGGTGTCAGTTCCGTCAATGATACGGATACTAAGCTCAACCCCGCCGAGCTTTGCCGCCGAAGGCGGCGAGCAGTACACGCTCCGCTTCTTCCTCACAAACACCGGTGATGCCCTCGGCATATTCCAGGATAGCTTCAATCTTTATTTTGCCACATGGCTGACACAGGCGGTCGGGCAAAGCTTGAGCACGTGCAACCTCGAAATCCCGTCATGGATTGTGCCCGCGATGCTGGCAATCCTCGTGCTGTCGGCGCAGAATGTTGAGGGGCGCGAAATGGATTTGCCGCGCGGTATGCGCACGGCACTTATCGCCCTGTGCGCTCTCGTGGTGCTGACTTTTATGATGACAATGTTTCTCACGTGGATAAGCACGCGCGACAAAATCATCCTCGGCGTACAGGGGCGGTACTTCACACCCATTATCCCGCTGTTGCTTGCAGCACTCAACAACCGCACATTGGTGCTTAAAAAGGACATAAGCAAGGGGCTTTCAATGCTCAGTGTTCTTCTATCGGCGCGGGTGGTGCTGGCAATACTGGATTACACGATGTTTAATGTATAAAATAAGAACATAGGCACAAACCCCACGGGAGAGGCGAATTATCTTCGTCTCTCCCGTGGGGTTATTAATATTCCTTATATATTCTCGAAATACTCACGCGCGGCGTGGGCATCGAGCGCAATTTGCTCGGAGAGCTTTTCGTAGGTGGGGAATTTAATTTCCTCACGCAGAAACTTATAAAACTCCACGCGCGCCTGGCGGCCGTAGAGGTTGCCGGAATAGTCAAGCAAGTGGCTTTCCACGCTGACGCGATCGGAGTCCGTGACGGTGGGGCGAACGCCGATATTCGTCACGGCGATATGGCTGTCGCCGTCCTCTAAGAAAACCTTGGCGGCATACACCCCGTGCTTGGGAACAAGCACCCCGTCCGGGAAGTACATATTAATCGTGGGTGCGCCGAGATTCGTGCCGAGATGATAGCCGGAGCGGACAGTGTCGGAAAGCGTATGAGGATGGCCGAGGAAGCGGTTTGCAGTTTCGATATTCCCGGCGGAAATTAGCTCGCGAATATACGTGGAGCTGACGATTCGCCCGTCAATGGTCTTGGCGGGGATAATATCGCAACCCAAGCCATGCGCATGGCAATAGTCCTTAAGGCGCAGCGCCGTACCCTCGCCCTTATAGCCGAAGCAAAAATCATGCCCGACAACTATCCACGAGATAGAAAGCTCGGCAATGAGCGAGGCTATGAACTCTTCCCACGGCATACGCATCATATGCTCGTTAAAATGGAGAAAGACAACGTTATCAATGCCGTAGCAACGGCGGATAAGCTCCTCGCGCGCAATGGCGGAGTTGATAAGCGGGACATCCTTATGAAAAACGAGCGTGTCCGGGTGGACATCGAAGCTCAAAACGGACGGCGTTGCGCCGATTTCCTCTGCGCGGCGGCGCGTCATCTTCAAAAGCTCGCCGTGCCCGGCGTGTACGCCGTCAAAAAAGCCCAGTGCAATGGCTCTTTTTGTATGTGCCATATCAGTTTACCTCAAAAAAACTTTTCACTGTTTTCATCATGCCGTTTTCGGCGCGGCCTAACATCAAAAACTCCCCGCTCTCGGAATACACGCGGTACTCCCCCGCCGCAAGCCCCGCCGCCTTTACGGCGTTGCCGCACTTAATCTTCCTTACGGCAAGGTCGTTTGCGCGCCACGCGGGTCTATCGGCAAAGAGCACGTCCACGGGCAAAAGAAGCTTTTCGGCCTCGCCCCGTGCGGCGGCTGAGATGATTTCATCAAGCGTATGCGCCGAGGCAATGTCAAACTCCCCCGCGCGTGTGCGCCGCAGAGCGCTCATGCACCCGCCGCAGCCAAGCAGAGCGCCGATATCATGGCAAAGCGTGCGCACATACGTGCCCTTGGAGCAGGCGATATCCAGCACATAATCGCCGTTATCGCGCCCGGTGACGGTAAGCGAAGCAACGCGAATCTTCCTCGGCTGACGCTCCACCGTACCCCCGGCGCGGGCAATGTCATAAAGCTTTTGACCCTTGACCTTGATAGCCGAGTACATGGGCGGAAGCTGCTCCTGCTCGCCGAGAAAGCGCGATAAAACCGCGTCAAGCTCGGCCTTTTGCATATCCGGCGCGGGCATACGGCGCAAAACCGTGCCGGTGATGTCCTGAGTGTCGGTCTCCACGCCGAGGCGCAAATGCGCCGTATAGCGCTTATCATGCGCTTCGGCAAACTCCACGGCGCGGGTAGCCCGGCCGACAAACACGGTCAAAAGCCCTGTCGCCATGGGGTCAAGCGTCCCGGCATGGCCTATGCGCCGCTCATGCAGCACACCCTTGAGCTTGACAACGACATCGCTGCTCGTCCAGTCGGTGGGCTTATCGACAAGGAGAATGCCGTTCATTTCCAAACCTCATTTATAACTTCCAAGAGCATATCCCTTGCGCGCTCGGGGCTGCCGGATATGGTGCAGCCGGCGGCAAGAGCGTGGCCGCCGCCGCCGAAAACAGCGCAGATATCGCTGGAATTGACCTTATCCGTTGAGCGCAGGGAGATGCGGCAGGTTGCGTTTTCTTCCTCGCGTATGGTAACGCTCAGCTCGCAGCCCTCGGCGCGCCCGGCAAGGGACGCTATATCGTCCAAATCATCCTCGCACACGCCGCTGGACGCGAGCATATCGCGCGTGAGCATCGCAACGGCGATTTGCCCGTCACGATAATAAGAAAGCGTGGAGTACAAAAGCCCCTCAAGCTTTAACCTCGCGGGGGATGCCTTGCGGAAAAAGCGCATATTGATATCCGCATTGTCAGCACCCAAGCGCAAAAGCTCCGCCGCCGCACGGAAAGAGGCGGCGTTGGTGTTGGCATATTTAAAGCAGCCGTTGTCCGTAGAGAGCGCCATATAAAGGAGCGTGGCTTCCCGGCGGGTTATGCTGCCGCGAAGCGCCTTGATAAGCTCCAAGACGATTTCGCCGCAGGAAGAACGGTCATCGCAGAGTAAAAGCGCCTCGGCATAGCGGGAGTTAGAGGGATGATGGTCAATGCAAAGCTGCACCGCGCCCTCAAAGCCCGGCGTTAAAAGCCCCTCGGCGGCAATGTCCACCGCGATTATAAACCCCGGCACAAATCCGGCGGGGGCAAAAAGCGGAGAGACGTACTCTCCGAGCTTATCCGACAGACCGGAGTTCGGCATAACATAGGCCGTTTTGCCCACGCGGCGAAGCGCAAGGCACAGCGCCGCGGCAGAGCCGACGGTATCTCCGTCCGGGTTTTTGTGCGTGAGGAGAAGAAAATTATCGTTTTTCTTCAAAAGCTCCGCGCAATCTTTAAAAGTCATAGTATCACCCTTATTCATCGTCTGCCGTGTCGGCGCAGTCCTCGCCTATATCAAGCGAGCTTATAACCTCGTTTATATGCGCGCCGTACTCAATGCTGTGATCGACCTCAAAAACGAGCTCCGGCGTGTAGCGGAGCTTCATGGCGTTGCCAAGCTCCCGCCGCAGCCAGCCGGAAGCCGACTTCAGCCCGCGCCGAAATTCCTTTTCATTCTGCATTCCCATGACAGAAAGCCAAATCTTAGAGTAGCGCAAATCGCCCGTGGTCTCCACGCGCGTCACGCTTATCATGCCCTGCTGCACGCGCGGGTCTTTCACCTCGCGCAGAAGCTTGGACATGGTGAACTGAATATCATCGTTTGTTCTTGCAAGCTTATTAGATGCCATAAATTCTACCTCAAACCGAACAAGGGTGTGCCGCGTCTGCACGAGACAGCGCGGCGCGCCCCTGTATCACAATTACTGATTAATCTGCTCCATGACGAAGCATTCTATAACATCGCTGACCTTAATGTCGTTGAACTTCTCAACCTGCATACCGCATTCGTAGCCGGAAGCGACTTCCTTGACATCGTCCTTAAAGCGGCGGAGAGAAGCCAGCTCGCCCTCGTGGATGACGATATTATCACGCAACACGCGCACCTGGCAGCCGCGCTGAATCTTGCCGTCCGTGCAGTAGCAGCCGCACACAGTGCCGACCTTGGAGACCTTGTAGGTTTCGCGAACCTCGGCGTGGCCGATAACGACCTCTTTGAACTTCGGGGCAAGCATACCCTTCATGGCCGCTTCAATCTCGTTGATGCAGTCATAAATGACGCGGTACATACGCATATCCACACGGCTTCTTACAGCGCTGTCGCGCGCGGCATTGTCCGGGCGGACGTTGAAGCCGACTATGATAGCGCCGGAAGTGGCCGCGAGCATAACATCAGACTCGTTTATTGCGCCGACTGCGCTGTGAATGACCTTCACGCGCACTTCTTCGTTGGATATCTTCTCAAGCGAGGCCTTGACCGCCTCGGCAGAGCCTTGGACGTCGGCCTTGACAATGATGTTGAGCGTTTTCATCTCGCCCGCTTGGATCTGACTGAAGAGATCCTCCAAGCTGACCTTCTTCGCGCCGCCGAAGGCGGAGTTCATCTGCTGCACACGGCGCTCCTCGGCAAGCTCACGCGCCATGCGCTCATCGGCAACGGCGTTGAAGATATCGCCCGCGCTGGGCACCTCCGAAAGGCCGGAGATTTCCACAGGGGTGGAGGGGCCTGCGTCCGTAACGCGTTGACCCTTATCGTTTATCATCGTGCGCACACGGCCAACGCTCGTACCGGCAATGATGATATCGCCGAGATGCAAGGTGCCGTTTTGCACAAGCACCGTCATGATAGGCCCGCGACCTTTATCAAGCCGCGCTTCGATAACTGTGCCCTTTGCGGCGCGGTTGGGGTTGGCCTTAAGCTCCTGTACCTCGGCCAAAACAGCGAGGTTTTCAAGAAGATTATCAATGCCCATGCCGGTTTTGGCGGAAATGGGGCATATAATCGTGTCGCCGCCCCACTCTTCGCTCACCAGCTCATACTCGGTAAGCTGCTGCTTAATGCGCTCGGGGTTTGCACCCACAGCGTCCATCTTGTTTATCGCAACAACAACGGGGATATTCGCAGCCTTGGCGTGATTAATGCTTTCAATGGTCTGCGGCATGATGCCGTCATCCGCCGCGACAACGAGAATCGCAATATCCGTAACCATTGCACCGCGAGCGCGCATAGAGGTAAACGCCTCGTGTCCCGGAGTGTCAAGGAACGTGATGGGACTGCCGTTTATTTCAACGGTATAAGCGCCGATATGCTGCGTTATGCCGCCGGCCTCGCCGGAGACAACGTTTGCATGGCGGATATAGTCAAGGAGCGAGGTTTTGCCGTGGTCAACGTGACCCATGACAACAACGACCGGCGCGCGGGAAACGAGGTCTTCGGGCTTATCCTCATGATCGTCTATAAGACGCTCTTCAACGGTTACTATAACCTCTTTTTCGACCTTGCAGCCAAGCTCCATAGCGACAAGAGCGGCGGTGTCATAGTCGATAATCTCGGAAACGGAAGCGAACACGCCGAGCTTGAAAAGCTGCTTTATAACTTCGGCGGCGGTTTTCTTCATGCGCGATGCAAGCTCGCCAACGCTGATTTCATCGGGGATCTGCACTTTGAGCTGCTGCTTCTTGGCAATCTCAAGCTGGAGCTTATTCATCTTGTCGCGCTCTTCCTGGCGGCGCTTGGCCGAGGCGAGCTGGGGATTCTGGCGCTGCTTGGACTTGCTTTGAATCTTCTCCTTGTTGCCGCGGCGAAGAGTGCTGTCCTTGGCTTTCATGCCGGCCATATCCTCAAATCTTTCGTTGTACTTTTCAATGTTAACGGCAGCACCGCCGCGGGTATCCACCACGCGCTTTTCCGCGACCTGGCGCGGGGTGTGGGGCTTGTCGGGCTTTGCGGCCTTGGGCGCAGCCGCGGTGTGCACGGCGTTTGCGGCGGGTGCAGTCGGCGCGCTCTTTGCCGCGTTCGCGGCGGCGGGGGCGCTCTGCGTCTTGGCCTTGTCGCCCTCTCCCGGCTTCTTTTCGGGAGCTTTGGCAGGCTTTGCGGCCTCTTTGGGCGGCTGCTTGACCGTGAATATCTCTTCAAGGCTTGCGGCCTGGTTGTTCTGCGTCATATATGCGAAGATAACGTCAAGCTCGCTCGTTTCAAGCACCTGCATATGGTTTTTGGGCGTAGTGGCATAGTCCGTGAGGATTTGGGTAATCACCTTTGTCGCCACGTTGAAATCCTTTGCCACCTCATGCACTCTGTACTTTATCATGCTCATACGTCAGTCCTCCTTTTTCCGTTCCTCTTATTCCTTTTATGCGCCTCGGCCTCGCGCCGTCTGCGCTCGGCCTTTTCATAGCGCCCTGCAAGCTCCTCGGCAAACGGCGCATACTTCTCGCCGTATTCCTGCACCAGCGCCTTTGTAAACGCATTTGCAAAGCCGATATCCGTCACAGCCGCCATTGAGCAGCCGTTCACGCCGACATGGGTGGAAATCTCCGCTTTTGTAAAGGGCAGGCGGAGCGTAGTCACATTGCGCCCGCGCGTAAAGCCCTCAGCGCGGCTGAGCGCGTTATCGGAAGCGTCATTCGCCAGCAGCAGAAGCTTTGCCTTGCCCGCGCGGCACGCGCCGCCCGTGTTGGTTTCGCCTATAGCCACGGCGTTTGCCCGGCGCATGAGACCGAGCATATTCAACAATCTCTCGCTCATGCCTCTTCCTCCATTTGCGCTGTAAGCTTTTCGTAGATCTCCGGCGGGACGGGCGCGGAAAATGCTCTTTCCAGTGCGCGCGCCTTTATCGCTTTTTTAAGGCACTGCGCATCGGGGCAGATGTACGCACCTCTTCCGGGGGCTTTGCCCTTGAAGTCAAGGCTTATTTCGCCCTCGGGCGAACGCACCGCGCGAATAAGCTCCCGCTTGGGCTTCATTTCGCGGCAACCCAAGCACTGCCGCATAGGTATTTTCTTTTGCAAGGCTGCCGCCTCCTCTCAATCTTTCATTCCAAATTAATCTCGGGGGCGTTTACTCTGCCCCAAAGCATTTTGAAAAGCGGCTTTGTTATTGTGTCATATATCAAAAACACTATAAAACACACTGAGTATATTATTATTTGGCACAACACGATGTGCGCCAGCATGAGAAGCACGTTTGCATTTGCAAATCGTTCTATCATACAAAATGAGTACAACACCGTATGTGCAAGATAAACCGTAAATGTTGCTTCCGCAAGCTTGTTTATTAATCTGCTGTGCCCGATGTTTATTCTCTCAAAAGCGCATATTAATGCCGCCGCTTGCAATATAACAAAGGGACTGCAATACTCCGTTGCCGTGTAGATTCCAAACAGCACAGCAGTGCATACCACGCAAAATGTTGCCGCAACAAATGCGATAAACGGTTTTTTGATATCTATAGCTTTCTTGCGCAAGCCCGCTCCCACGGCATAGCAGAGTGCAAAATTCGTGATATTATATCCGTTTTGCGTCCCCATGCTGCTGATGGTACTTGCTTGGTTTAAAGGATACGCAGTTATTCTCTCCAGCAATTCCATGCCGTAAGGCCATACCGAAAACACTGCAAGAAGCAGCAGCAAAAGCTTTCTGCATTGCGCCGTGTTTATGCTATCTAAAAAGCTGTTAATATAGGGAGAAAAGATGTACACCGCAACATACAGTACCACATAGTAGTTTGCCGGAACAAGCTTCATCAGCATTCCCTTTGCGCTCAGCGCACTTTGCTGTATACCTGCCGAAAACAGCTCCAAAGCGAGCTGGAATATGATAAGCTCAACCAGCAACGCCACCGGCTTTTTTATATCAACGCGCTTTTTTGTGCACATGAAATAGCCCGACAGCATCATAAATGCGTTCACAGGCCAAGCGAAAACAGCTTCCAAGCCCTGAAGCAACAATCTGTTTGCGCGCACTGAAGCAAGTTCAAAAGCATTGCCCATTCCTACTACATTGTAGTGAAGCAATATAACGCCCAACATAGCGATTACACGCAAAAGCTCCATATTAGATTGACGGGTATTAACCCTTTGCGTAAGCTCGTTGCTCATGGGCTTTTCTCCTCTGCGGTTGATTACGCCTCGGATTCGGGCTTGATGTCTATCTTATAGCCGGTGAGCTTGGCGGCGAGGCGGGCGTTCTGTCCTTCCTTGCCGATAGCGAGGGAAAGCTGCGCATCGGGAACGATTACGCGGCAGCTCTTGCCGTCCTCGAGCATGGTTACGCTGACAACCTCGGACGGGGAAAGCGCGGCGGCGATATACTCTTCCGGGCGCTCGCTGTACTTGATGATATCTATCTTCTCGCCGTTAAGCTCGTTGACGATACCGGCAACGCGGCCGCCCTTGGGGCCGACACAGGAGCCGATGGGATCTATTTCGGGATCGTCAGACCAAACGGCCATCTTGGTGCGGCTGCCGGCTTCGCGCGCAATGGACTTTATCTCCACCGTGCCGTCATAGATTTCGGGCACTTCAAGCTCGAAAAGGCGCTTGACAAGGCCGGGGTGAGTGCGGCTGATGAGCACCTGCGGGCCGCGCGTGGAGTTTCTGACCTCGACAACGTAAACCTTTATGCGGTCGCCCTCGGTGAGCACTTCGTTTTTGATGCGCTCGTTTGCGGAGAGCATGGCCTCGGTAAACTCGCTGTTAGAGGCAATTCGGATAGAAACAGCGCCGTTTCTCGGCTCAATATGGGAGACGATACCCGTAAGGATTTCATGCTCCTTAGAGGTAAACTCCTCGTAGATTATGCCGCGCTCGGCCTCACGGATGCCCTGGATGATGACCTGCTTTGCAGACTGGGCGGCAATGCGGCCGAACTTGCGCGTTTCCACCGGCACGGGCAGCACATCGCCCACCTTGGCGCGGCGGCTGATCTTCTTCGCGGCTTCCAAAACTATCTCGTGGGAAGCGTCCTCAACCTCTTCCACAACGGTCTTAATCACGTTCATCTCAACGCGCTTATTGTCCTCGTCCAAGATAACCTCGACATTGTCCTCGCATTCGGGATTGTCACGGCGGAAAGCGGCGAGCATAGCCTGCTTTATCTTGTCGTACATATAGCCTCTGGGGATACCCTTTTCTTTCTCGATATCCTCAATAGCTTCAAAAAACTCTGCGTTCATTTCATTTTCTCCATTCCGAAATTATTATACGTTCGCAATTGTATATTTATATAGTTAAATAGATACGTGAAGCTTGACCTGCGCCGTCTGCGCAGCAGTGAATGAAAACTCGTTCTTGCCGGACAAAATCGTAACCGTACCGTCCTCGGCGCGGCCTTGGAGGATGCCGACATAGCTTTTCGCGCCGTTGAGCGGCTGGTAAAGCCGCACTTCAACCTCGCTCCCGGCGAACATCTCAAAGTCGCCCGGGCGCTTCAGCTCGCGCTCGGCACCGGCAGAGCCGACTTCAAAAACATAGCTGTCGGGAATCGGGTCTTCCTCGTCCAAAACGGGGTCAAGCGCACGGCTTATGCGCTCGCAATCGTCAATGGACACACCGCCCGGCTTATCAATATAAATACGAAGATACCAGCTTCCCGCCTCGCGCAGATACTCCACATCCCACAGCGTGCAACCGGCTTCCTCTACGATAGGCTTCGCCAGAACCGTAACTTTTTCCGTTATCTTGCTCATTTATTACGCCCTTTCGTTGTTTTCACACTCCGCCGCCGAGTGGGGCGGTACGTGCGGGAAAAGTCTCGCAAAAAAGAGTGGGTCGCAACCCACTCTGTAAAATAACTAATCCTAACAAATAAATAATACCACTGTCAGGCGCTTATTGCAAGTGTTTTTTGCAAAAAAGCGAAGAAAATTTTGCGAAAAATCAATAGGTAAAGCCGGGCTTATAGTGCGCGACAAATTCCTCAAGGCAAATGCCCTGCTCCATGATGAATTTCGCGGCTTCCTTGCCGACATAGCGGTAATGCCACGGTTCATCCCAGCCGGTGAGTAGCAGCTTGCGCGTGGGATAGCGCTTGATAAAGCCGTAATCGGCGCAATGCTCATCAAGCCACGCAAAGAAGTCCTGATCCATTTCGCCATACACGACTTTCGTGCGGGATTTATCGAGGATATCTACGGCAAGGCCGAGCTGATGCTCGCTTGCGCCGGGGAGCATGGTTATCCTCTTTGCCTCTTCAACCGCCTCTTGGTATATGCCGGAGGGGTCGTCAAAGTTTACGTCCTTGCCGCCCGCCATTTCGTAAGCAATTTGGCTGGCCTTGGTGTTGAAAAGCT